>WQYB01000012.1 GCA_009781475.1 Treponema sp. | reverse complement strand
GGGTGTCGAAGTTGGAATGATGGATATCGCTCCTTTAATCGGTAAAGAGATCCCGCAAACATCAGGGCAAAGTTTACTGCGCATTAAAGAACTTTCCAAAATTGCAAAATATTCGGACAAGGAGTTAAGCGAGCTTGATGTCTTCGTAAATCTTTTTACATCGTATGCAAAAATAAAAGAAAAAAACACCGAAGATACGGAAAACGAAAATACAGATCTTCAGCTTGCAGCGCTTGGAACAATCGCAGACATTATGCCGCTGTTAGACGAAAACAGGATTATCGTGCGCAGGGGTATTGAAGCCCTGGGAAAAAAACCGAGACTTGGACTTTTACAGCTATTGCAAAAACTTGATTTAACAGGTAAACACTTTGAAACAAAAGATATATCATGGAAATTGTGCCCTACAATTAATGCCGCGCGAAGAATGGGAAGCGCAGAAACTGCCGCCGCTTTATTTTTTGAAAAAGATTTATTAAAAAGAGAGCGGCTTGCAACCGAACT
Organism: Treponema sp.; assembly: GCA_009781475.1. Taxonomy (GTDB): domain Bacteria; phylum Spirochaetota; class Spirochaetia; order Treponematales; family Breznakiellaceae; genus WQXQ01. Next base: position 50,103 of record WQYB01000012.1, on the reverse strand, counting down.
AACAGGAATGAACGAAAAACGCAAAGACCTGGAAGAAGAAACATGGGCTGCCATTGAATCAATGGCTTACAAATCATTTGAGGAGTACGAACAAAATTTTGTTTTAGTCTTTGGCGAAAAAATCAACAAAGGAATTACAGGACTTATGGCGCAGAGAGCTTGCCGTATTTTTAATGCTCCTGCAATGGCTGTATCCATAGGAGATGAAATCAGTACAGGATCAATTCGATCAGCCAGGGGTTTCAATGTATGCGCTCTTTTAGATCAATTCAGCGGCATGTTTATAGATGCTGGAGGTCATAAGGCAGCCGGAGGTTTCAGTATTTTAAACAAAAACTGGGATGTTTTTGCTGAACAGTTAAAAAATATTGTATCAGTTATTGAATTTGATGAAGAATATGATGATAAAATTATTCAAATTGACGTCGAGCTTCCGCATGATTATCTTACTCCTGATATTTTAAAACTGATTGACCGCTTTGAACCTTACGGCAGCGAAAATGATCAGCTTGTATTTATGACAAAACAAATTCCAATAAAAGAAATTAATTTAATTGGAAAACCGGAAGCTAAGCATGTAAAATTGATATTCGATGCCGGAAAATATAAATGGCCTGCTTTATACTGGCAAAGTGCGGAGCGTGTGTTAAATAAAGAATTTGGCGTTAATGACAAGGTAGATATTGCGTTCAATTTAACAAGGGATTATTTTAAAGGAAATGAAACTCCTCAAATAATGATCATCGATCTTAAAAAAAGCTGACAAAAGAATCAAATTGATTGTGTAACTTAACATATACAATCAAGGTTTAAAAAGGAAAGAGTATGTTAAAAAGATTTATTTTTATTTTAATTACCGGTTTGTATCTGACAATCACGGTACAAGCTCAAATCAGATATGTAGTTATCCCTGAATCACCCCGCCCGGGAGACCCAATAACTGTCGCTTTAGCAGTAGGCATAAGTGATGTTCAGTTAATTATAAACGAAAGACAGGTTGCCAAAGCGGGAGCATTTATGGTTCCTGCGGAAAACGGAAACCCAAGTTTTATTACAGCTATCATTACAGTTCCGTCAACAGCGCAGCCGGGGGATGCAATTTTAAGATTAAATAACGAGATAGGTGTGTTCCACGAAATTCCAATTACTATAGCGCCAAGGACATTCCGCTCGGAAACAATCAATTTGGATGCGGCTCTAACAAGCCTTGTTGCAGATCCCAATCCCGAAAGAACTGCCGAAGCAGAAAGACTTTGGGCAATTTTAGCGACTACCGGAAATCAGATTTATCATACGGGACCATTTTTACTGCCTGTTACATCAACAAGAAGAACCAGTCAATTCGGAACACGGCGTATCAACGCATATTCTGACGGAAGAAGAGTCACATCGATTCATGCAGGTGTTGACTTTGGAATACCTACGGGAACCGAAGTTCGTGCAAGCGGCAGGGGAAGGGTTGTTCTTAGCCGCATGAGAATTCTAACCGGCTTTTCTGTAATACTCGAACATGCGCCGGGTGTGTATTCACTTTACTACCATTTAGACAGCGTTATCGCGCAGGAAGGTACGATAGTAGCTGCCGGCTCGGTAATCGGATTATCGGGTTCAACCGGATTTTCGACAGGTCCTCATTTACATTGGGAATTCAGGGTAAGCACTGAAAACACAGACCCTGACGCTTTGACCGCCCGGCCTCTTATTGACAAAGAGTTAATAATCAGTAGACTTTTTAATTAGGGATACCTAAAGGTAACCCGAGGATGCCGAAAGGCAGCCAATTGACCTGAAAGGAAAGGAGGTGAGTTAATTTGGCACACATCACAGTTGATGACAACGAGATGCTGGAAAAAGCTATCAAGCGTTTTAAACGTATGGTAGAAAAGGAAGGCATCATCCGCGAATTTAAAAAGCGGGAGTATTATGAAAAACCCTCCACTATCCTTAACAGGAAAAAGAAAGCAAACGCGCGAAAACTAATGAAAAGAAACCGTAAAGGCAAGGGCGAATATTAAAAATATCTTTTTTGGATTTTTAATATTTTTACTGACGGCATGCAGCACTTTTTCTACGGCAGGTTTTGGGCAGGAACATCCTTCATCGTTTCCATCCATAACTTCCGTAGAACCTGCATGGCATCAAATTGCTAACGGCATTGAATATTTCCATGGAAAAATTGATTCTCCTAGACTGGAATTTTGGGTACTTCAAATCGATCTATTATCTCCAAACATTGAAATTGTCACAAGAAGCGGCGCAGCAAATACAGAAGGCAGCCGCTCTTTAAGTACAAGAGTTTCAAGTTTCGTTATCAGCAACAATCTTATCGCCGGTATCAACGCAGTCCCGTTTGATGTTTCTTCTTCGAGAGAGGGGCAGCCTATTCAAAATATGGGTATTGTAATTTCCAACGGAACACTTCTCTCCCCTGTCAATTCACGTTACGACGCTCTTGTAATTTACAATAACGGAAGAGCGGCAATTGTAAATCAATCATCAATCCGTTCGCCTGATAATATAAAAAATGCCGTTGGAGGTTTTTACCAGATACTTACAGACGGTGCGCCATCCCTTAGAACACAAAACAGCGAATCGCGCCATCCGCGAAGCGCCGGCGGAGTTTCAGCTAACGGAAGGTTTCTGTATCTATTGGTAATTGATGGAAGGAGAGCCGCCAGCATCGGCAGCACGGAAGCAGAAACTGCTTTACTTTTAAATATTCTAGGTTCGCATAATGGAATTAATTTTGACGGCGGAGGCTCTAGCGCTTTAGCCATGCGCTTAACAAACAATAACGTAAGAGTTGTTAACACTCCCGTACACGGCGGAGTACCGGGCATTGAAAGAGCAGTCGCAGGATGTATTGGCGTGTATGTAAAAGATTAATTTTAATCTTTCCAGGGGAAAATTAAATTCTTTAAGGTGCGATTCCCTGTTCTTTCGCGTTCTTCTATTAAGATGGCATCCCACGGAATTTTGCGTCTGTTTGCATCGGGGTTAGCTTCCAGCCAGTCATATTTTAAAAGACGCAGACGAATCGCTTCATCAAGATAAAGAAGAACACCTACAGGACCGGGGAATAAAAATATAAAAATAACTGAAAGTGCCAGTACAATGGTATTATGTATGATTAAAAATACCGACATCCCTGTATTATCCATGTTAATCAACATGCATTTTTTAAATGTCTTTTTTATATTCTGACCAAGACGGGCATAAACAGTAAAATAAAATTGAAAAGAAAGCACGGCAAATACAGTCAGCCAAAATACAATTGAGGTTAAAGCTAATCCAACAACAGGATTTTCCATTTCCCAGTAAAACCGCAGCACATCAGTTACTATATAGAAAAACAGAATTAAAAGAATACCTACAACAATACCTGATTTCCATGCAGCTTTAAATGCGTTTGCAAATTCCCTAAAGGTAAAAGTTCCGTAATCAGAAATTGCTCTGATTACAAAAGATACGGATGATAAGTAAATTGAACATACAAAAATACCCAGTATGGTTAATGCAATAAACAGTCCTTCAGATTCTGAAAATAACAAACCTAGCATCGGAAGGAAAACAGGAATTGCAGTACAAACTAAAAATCCTAAATTGAGTATGACTACTTTAAACAAGTTATCCCATAGATCATACAAGGTCTTTTTTATAAGAAATCCAATCATTGAGAAATAATATCATATTGATGTATATTAGTCGAGTCTGTATAATAAAACTTAAGGTGGTAAAACCATGATTGTAATGGAATTCGGCGGAAGCTCTGTAGCCGATGCAACACGTCTGCGCCATGTAGCCGATATTGTAAAAAATTATGTTCAAAGGAAACCTGTACTCGTTTTATCCGCAATGGGAGATACAACAGATCATCTTTTGGAAGCCGGAAATCTGGCATTAAAAAACGGAAAGGTTGAAATAAAAAATGTAGAAAAACTCCATAATGAAACTTTAAAGAATTTAAAACTTCCTGTTCAAAAAGACATTACTGTTTTATTGGATGAACTTTCCCGCCTGTTATCCGGTATCGCTCTGATAAGAGAACTTACACCCCGAACAAAAGATTATCTTGTTTCATTCGGTGAAAGATTAAGTGTCAGGATTGCCGCCGCTTATTTTAAATCCATCAGAATGAACGCAAGAGCTTTTGATTCATGGGAAGTTGGATTTTTTTCCGATTCAAATTATACGCAAGCCGAATTAAAAAAAGAAAGCTGGGATTTAATTCCCGATAAAATTCTGCCGCTGATTAAAGGCAATGTTCTTCCGGTTGTTACAGGTTTTTTGGCAAAGGATGATAAAGGAACAATCACAACACTAGGAAGGGGCGGCTCTGATCTTTCTGCTACGATGATCGCAGCAGCCTGCAAAGCACAAGAAGTTCAGGTTTGGAAGGATGTTGACGGAATACTAACGGCAGATCCAAGAATTGTAAAAAACGCACGGCCTGTTCAATTTGTAACATACGATGAAGCGTCAGAGCTTGCATACTTCGGAGCGCAAGTGTTACACCCGAGAGCAATGATGCCCTGCATGAAAACAGGAACTCCCGTGCTTGTAAAAAATTCCTATAACATTGATGCACCCGGCACAAGGATAGAACACGCACAAGCAGCAGCGAAAAAAAGTCCGCCTGTAAGAGCCATTACATCAAAACATAAAGTAACATTAGTTGACATTGTTTCTACAAGAATGCTGGGGCAATTCGGTTTTCTTTCAGAAGTTTTTTCAACTTTTGCAAAACATAATATTTCGATTGATATGGTAGCAACCAGCGAAGTATCGGTATCTTTAACATTGGATGCAACATACGATCTTGGAGAAGTAAAAAAGGATTTAAATAAAATTGCAAGCGTGGAAGTAAAAACAGGCAAGGCTATCGTTTCTATCATCGGTAATGTAAAAAGATCATCAGAGATTTTAGGCAGAGCTTTCAGGAGCTGCCAATTAATCGGTGTACCCGTACAGATGGTTTCACAGGGAGCGAGCAAAGTTAACATAAGTTTTATAGTGAACGACACAGAAGCTGCGGAAGTTGTAAAAGCGCTTCATATAGATTTTTTTGACACGCTTGATAAAACACCGTAAACAGCAGGATAAGGAGGATAATCATGAACATTGCATTAATCGGTTACGGTAAAATGGGAAAAATGATCGAACAGATCGCAAAAATGCAAGGTCACAAGATCGATGTGATTGTAGATCCATTTGCACAGGAAACGCAGGATGAAATAAAAATAAATAAATCGATTGCGGATGCGAATTTTAATACTACCGACATTGCTATTGAATTTACCCAGCCTGATACGGCAGCTGCAAACATACTCGATCTAATGGAAAGAAAAATTCCTACGGTAGTAGGAACAACAAATTGGCATGATAAAATGGATGATATAAAAAAAGCAGCAGAAAAAGCAAACAGCTGTTTGCTTTGGGCGTCAAATTTTTCCATCGGTGTAAATATGTTTTACCGCATCGCATGGTATGCATCAGAATTAATGAATAATTTTTCCGAGTACGATGCCGGCGGTTTTGAATCTCATCATAATAAAAAAATGGACAGTCCTTCCGGAACCGCAAAAGTATTAGCGGAAGGCGTATTATCAAGAATTGAGAGAAAAAAATTAATTATCTGGGAAACAATGAACCGCAAACCTGAACCGCACGAACTTCATTTTCCAAGCCTGCGTTTGGGTAATGTACCGGGTACTCACAGCTTGTTTTTTGATTCTCCTGCGGATACAATTGAAATAACCCACACTGCCCGCAGCCGTGAAGGATTTGCATCTGGTGCAATCAGAGCGGCTCAGTGGCTTATCGCGCAAAAACGATACGGGATTTTTACGATAGACGATATGATGAAAGATCTTTTTAAGGAATAGGGGTAAGTTATTATGACAGAATTCCGCGGAGCTTATACGGCGCTTGTTACGCCAATGAAGGATTCAGGGGAAATTGATTACGACGGTTTTAAAAGGCTGGTCGAGTTTCAGATAACAGAAGGAATAGACGGCATTTTACCGCTTGGAACAACAGGTGAAAACCCGACTCTTGACGACAGCGAAGAAGACAAACTAATCGAAATTGCCGTAAAACAAGCGGCTGGAAAAGTTAAAGTTATTGTCGGAGCGGGTTCAAATGACACAAGACACATGATCAAATACACACAACGCGCAAAAAACATGGGAGCGGACGGCGCACTTGTTGTAACTCCTTATTACAATAAACCGAACGATGACGGACTTTTACGCCACTTCGAAGCTGCCGCAAACATTGGCATTCCGATTATCGTTTACAATATCGCATCACGCACTGGGAAAAATATCCCTACACCGCTTTTGGAAAAAATAGCCGCTTTCCCAAATATCGCAGGGGTTAAAGAATCGTCAGGTGACATTTGTCAAATGGGTGATGTAATTAGAGATATAGCTTTACCTCGTAAAAACAGCGCGCAAAAGTTTTGGGTTTTATCAGGCGATGATGCCTTTACACTGCCTTTGATCAGTTTGGGCGGAGACGGTGTTGTCTCTGTTATATCAAATTTATTACCCGCAAAGGTTAAAGCTCTTACAAAAGCAGCTCTTGAAGGCAAGTATGACGAAGCGCGAGCCATTCATTTTGAGCTTCTTCCGTTTATAAAAGCCGCTTTTGTAGAAACAAACCCAGTACCTATCAAGCAGGCTCTTATGTGGGCAGGTCTTCCCGCAGGTCCTGCGCGTTTACCTTTGGGAAAACTCGCACCATCTAGCGAAGCTGTTTTAAAGAAAGTAATGGCTGATATGGGGATTTTGAAGTAAAATTTTAACCGCCAATTTCTGACATACCATGTAACGATTGATTTTTAAATGAATGAGAAAGCGGCTTTTGTTTAACAATTTCTGTAACAGCTTTTGATATTTCACTGTCACTTACGCTTTCGCGCATCATTTTTCTTAAATCAAGACCAAGATTACCGGAAAGACAGAGTTTTAAAAAACCTTCCGATGTTAGGCGCAAACGGTTACAGGTTTTGCAAAAACATTGTGTCATTGGATTTATAAAACCAACTTTCCCTGAAAAGCCGGGAAGACTGTAATAAATAGCAGGACCGTTTCCCAAAGAAGCGCTAAAAGGCGTTAAAATACCAAATGTTTGTTCGATTAAAGCCGCTGTATCAGTACCTGGTATTGCTTTATAGTTTTTAGCGTATTTTATTGGCATAAGCTCGATAAAACGTATAGTAATATTTTTATCTTTTGCAAGAGAGACAAGAGGAATTATATCTTTTTCATTAATTGATTTTATAGGTACACAGTTTATTTTTACTTTTATATTTAATTTTAAAAGACGTTCGATATTAGAAATAATCATTAACGGATCAATATTTTCATATCGTGTTATTTTTTTGTATCTTTCACTGTTTAATGAATCAATGCTTATATTAATTCCATTTGGTAAAAATTCATAATCAAGTTTTTCGATTTTCTCTAAATATTCACCCAATAATATACCGTTGGTTGTGAGAGTTATATTTTCTATTTTTGGAATATTTTTTAATTCTTTTAAAAATGGAAGAGTTCCTTTGCGAAGCAGCGGTTCTCCCCCTGTAACTTTGATATTTTTGACACCTAACTCTGCCATAATTTTAATAATTCTTAAAATTTCTTCAAAAGTTAAAATGTTTTCATGGGGTTTCCATTCGATTCCTTCCTGCGGCATACAGTATATACACCGGAGATTACAGCGATCGGTGACAGAAACTCGCAGATAATTTATTATTCTATCATATGAATCAATTAACATTTGTTACCTTTATTTTTAATCCGTGAAAATCCGTTTAATCCGCGTTAATCCGTGTTTCTTGTTTATAAAGCCCGTTTTTGCCGCCGCTTTTTTCATACAGTCTTATATTACCAATTACCATCGTTTTATCCAGAGCTTTACACATATCGTAAATAGTAAGCAGTGCGATAGACACACCTGTTAGCGCTTCCATCTCTGCGCCTGTTTTGCCTGTAAGTTTTATCTCGCAGGCTGCTTCTATTTCGTTTTTTTCGATTGACGAATCATCTTTTTTAAATTTAAAGTCAATTGTACATTTGTCAAAATTAAGCGGATGACACAGGGGTATAAGACTAGCGCATTTTTTTGCTGCCATGATCCCTGCAATACGTGCGACTCCAAGTACATCACCTTTTTTTACAGTACCGCCAAGAACTGCATTCATGGCATCAGCGTTCATAGAAATAATTCCTTTTGCAATCGCAGTGCGCGAAGTTGTTTCTTTTTGTGAAATATCTATCATTATCGCATTACCCTGAGAATCAAAATGTGAAAAATCTTTTTCCATGTACTGCTCCTTAATTTATCAATTCTATAGTAACAGTTTCGCCTTTTTCTTTTTTTTCGCATCCGCGTTCGATTATACAAAAGCCGTCGGCTTTAACAAGTGACATTGCAACACTGGAATTTCTTGCCAAGGGAAAAGCCGTCAGCTTCCCGTTTACATCTTCCAGTTTTACCCGTATACATTCACGAAGATTTACTGAAGAAGTTATTTTTTCTGATAATACCGCTTCAATATTTTGTACGGCTTTTTCTTTATCACCTGTTAAAACAGAAAGAATCGGAGTTACAAAAGTAACAAAAGAAAGATACGCCGATACAGGATAACCTGGAGTACCTATTACAGGTTTACCATTTACAATTGCAAGTATTACAGGTTTTCCCGGTTTTATGGCAACACCATGTACTATTACTTCTCCAATTTCACGTAACACCTGAACGGTGAAATCTTCCGTACCTGCGCTGGAACCTGCGTTAATCAGTACCATGTCAAAATCATTTACAGCTTTTAAAATTGTATCTTTTAAAATATCGTAATCGTCAGGAACAGGTGCAAAACATTTACCAATCGCGCCTGCATGTTTTACCTGCGCTTCGTACATACGAGAGTTTGAATCGATAATTATTCCCTCTTTGGGTTCTTCCCCTTCTTGTAATGCAGAAATTTCAATTATTTCATTTCCTGTCGGCAAAATCGCAACTTTTGGTTTTGTAAAAACTTTTACACTTGTAATTCCGCCCGATAACAAAACATTAATATCGATAGGTCTGATTTTATGTTTTTCCGAAAGAATTACTTCTCCTATTTTTATATTTTCTCCTATTGGTCTAACATGCTGCATAGGCGAAGCGCTTTTTACTATTTTTACAGTATTCTCATTGTGTTCGATTAAATCTTCCGCCATTATTACAGCGTCATAAGGAGAGCGAACCGGATCTCCCGTATTTACATTAATAAAATTGGTATCAATTTTTAGTTCAATGGGGTTTGATTCACATGCGTCAATAGTAGCGGCAGATACTACAGCAATGCCATCCATAGCAGCGGCATTATAATGCGGCGAATTAATTTTTGCATAAACAGGTGAAAATGTAATGCGATCAAGACATTCATCTATCGGAACTTCTTCACAACCCGGTTTTAAATAGTCTTTCAGTTTGGAAAAATATTTTGATAGCGCTTCTTCCAGCGGGATTAGATTCAAGTTTAAATTTCGTTTTAACATAATTTTCCTTCACTCATACTAAAAAAGGAATTACAGATGTTTTTTAAATGAGGCATCTGATGACTTATTATAACCCAAATTGAACTTTCTTTTTGCTGTTCTTCCATTATTATTTTTTCAAAAAGATTAATGCTTTCCATATCAAATGCAGACATTGCTTCGTCAGCAATAATAAACTTTGGCTTAAAAATAATCGCCCGTAAAAACGCCAGTTTTTGCTGCTCTCCGCCGGAAAGTCCTTTTGCTTTTTCCTTTGCTCGTTTTAAAAATCTCATCCTGTTTAGAAATTCATCAATTAATTTTTGCTCAGGTTCTATACCGCGCAATTTTAGCGGATACACAAGATTATTATAAACAGTGTCATCCATCATATATGGTTTACGGCTAAGGTAGGTTATATCCTGTAAAGTTAAACTTTCAGTATCAACCGTGCCGCTATCAGGTTCAAGAAGCCCTGTCATGATCTTTGCTAAAGTTGATTTACCGCAGCCGTTAGAACCTGTTAAGCCGTAAATCCCGGGTTTAGATATAACAAGTTCATCAATACAAAGAGAAAAATTTCCAAGTTTTTTTTTGACATTTTTTAATATCATTATTAAAAATTTTCCTCGATTAAATCATTTTTACGCAAAAGATCCGAAAGAGACTGAAGTATAAAAGCCATTAACAAAAGTATTATTCCCAAAGTGATGCCCTGACTAAAATCGCCCATGTTACGCAGCATTGTAATTGCTGTGGTCATAGTCCGGGTTTTATATTGAATGTTTCCGCCGACAATCATAACGGCTCCCACTTCGCTGATTGCGCGGCTGAATGCGACAATAATTGTAAAATACAATTCATTTTTCATTTCTTTAATAAAAGAAAATTTGTCTGGAAACGATTTGCTCCCATTGTTTTAGCGAACATACGAATTAACGGAGCGCTGCGAATAGCGTAAGTGTAAACCATTCCTGTGATTATCGGAGTGATAAGTATAACTTGAGCAATCACCATCGCTTCTACGGTAAAAAGCAATCCCATAAAACCAAACACGCCGCGGCGCATAAGCAAAAGATATACGATAAGCCCTGCGACAACAGACGGCATTCCCATCAATGTACGGCATATTCTGATAATAATCCGCTTTCCGAAAAAATTATACTTTTCCAGCAGTAACGCAAAAATTGTCCCAAGTACCGTTGAAATCAAAGTCGAGAAAAAAGACATTTTTAGCGTTACGCCGATTATGGAAAGAGTATCGGGACTTAAATTTATAATTCCCCAGTTCAATTAACGTTCCTGTCAATTTGCATCAGCGTTAGGTGTAAATAATGCGCCGCCGAATTCTTCCAGTCCGTATTGTCCGATTAATTGCTGCGCAAAGGGAGTTATCATCCAGTTTACAAAATCTTGTGCACCTTCGGTATTGATATGCGGGTGACGTTCAGGATTTACAAGAATTACTCCGTAATAATTTAAAAGCTCGGGAGCGTTTTCGCAAACAGCAGGAAGGTTAATTTTTTTATCTCTCATAAGGATTAACCATGTAGCGCGGTCAGTAAGCGTAAAACCCTGCATTTCATCTGCCATTTGTAATGTTGAACCCATACCCTGACCAACAGAAGAATAATTCCGCAAATTGCCGATATTTATTCCTGCCGTCTGCCAGAGAGTTAGTTCCATTCTGTGTGTACCGGAATCATCACCTCGGGATACAAATGGAAGGTTAACAGACGCGATATCCTGCAAAGTTTTTATTACATTATTGTTATGTGCAATTGTATTTAAATTTGGTCCGACAATTAAAAAATCATTGTACATAACATCGTACCTCAGCGAACCAAAACCGTCTGCCACAAATTGAAGCTCGTCAGTTCTCGCGTGAACCAGAAGCACATCCGCATCTCCGTCACGCCCCATACGCAGAGCCGCACCCGACCCTACAGCGACAACATCAACTTCCCACCCCGTTTGCCGGGTGAACTCTGGCAGGATAAAATCGAGCAGCCCTGAATCCTGCGTACTTGTCGTTGTCGATAAAATAATTTTTCCTTTTAAAGGAACCGATGCGGTACTTCGATTGCAGCCTGTAACTAGAAACAGGCTTAACGTTATAAAAGCAACCGCTGTCAAAAAACCTATGGTTTTCAGACTGAGAATCTTATTCATTGTTGTCTCCTTCACACAATGGTAGGCACTGGCGTTTCCATCAGCACCCTATCGTTCCGCTTCGCATAGCTGTGATTAAGTTCACCTGCCTTAGCCAAAGGGAATCGGAGTTAAATTCATTATATTGATGCCGCTGAACTTGACATAGCCTATACAATTGTGTAGTATTATAGTATGGCGGTAATTGACATAGGGACAAGCGGTTACTCTTACAATGAATGGGTGGGCGTACTATATCCTCCAAAAACAAAACAGGAAGGTTTTTTGGGTCTTTATGCCGCCGAGTTTTCGACGGTAGAGCTCAATTTTTCCTACTATGCCATGCCCACGCCGGAGCAGCTGCGCCGTATGGCGGAAACTGAAGGTGCGGAAACCCTGCGTTATTCGATAAAAGCACCTCAAGCTCTAACGCACAAGGTAGACCCCCATAAATGGAAAGACGAGGTTAAAACTTATCTTACCGCCCTTGAACCTTTGCGGGAAAAGGAAAAGCTGGAAGCGGTGTTGTTTCAGTTTCCCTATTCATTTCATTACGAGGCTGACAGCCGCCGCCACTTGGCAAATCTTTTAACGGAGTTTGACGGTATCCCCTGCGCGGTGGAATTCAGAAACAACGACTGGAACAGCAATCGCGTTATCGATGAGTTTAAAAAACGCAAAGTCACGTACGTTTCCACCGACTTACCCGACTTAAAAGGTCTGCCGCATGTTTTAGATGTTTGTACTTCTTCGCTTTTCTATCTTCGCCTGCACGGACGAAACACGGAAAAATGGTGGGATTCGGACAGCCGCACAAGGTACGATTATTTATACAGTAAAGAAGAACTTGATGGTGTGGTGCAGCGGATAAAACGCATAGTTGTAAAGGCTGATAAAGTGCTTGTCTATTTTAATAATCACGCAAGAGGTCAGGCTGTAAAAAACGCCAAAAAACTCAAAGAACTATTAGCTGCAAGTGATGACTACAAAATGGACTCTCGCGAAGACGCAGAGGCGCAGAGTTAATGTCCGATATATTTATCTTAAACCTAAGATATCTAAAGTAACTATCAAGATTACTTGTAAGTTAAGAAAGAATTCGGATAACGACTCTGCGATCTTAGCGCCTTTGCGAGATAAAATTTTTAAATAATTTATTGTATACATTTTGATGTAACACTGTAGAAGCGGGGTGATTTTGCAAACTATAGGTCATTTTAACATTATAGGTTTTCGTGCGGCGGTAGCAGGTCTAACCGACAGCTCCCTGATCCAGAGACCGTATGTAATCGCAGGCAGAGTCGGCGGACAGGATGTTGCAAGCGACGTGTCACCTGCAGCTGTACGCGAAGGAATAAAAAACGGCATGGCTTTGGCTGCGGCACTGCGGCTTGTAAAAGATTTAATTGTAGTGCAGCCTAATCACACAGCTTGCCTTGGAGTAAATAAAATACTTGATAATGTTGTTAGCCGCTATGCTCCCGTGTGGCAAAATGACGGAGCCGGAAATATTTATTTTGATATTACCGGAACGCAAAAACTTTTTGGTCCTGCTCCCGATTGTGTCTGCCGTATTCAAAATGAAATCCTCGATAACATAAAAATTGATGCGGCGGCGGCGACAGGAACAAATAAATTGGTCTGCAAAGTGGCAAGCCGTACCATCCGCCCCGAAGGTTTAATCGAAGTAAGCCGCGGAGAGGAGGCAGCTTTCCTTTCCCGTCAGGATATTACACTGCTGCCGGGTCTCGGTACTGCATTAATGAAAACTATTCGCGTAACAGGCTTTAGCGAAATAGGAGAGCTGGCGTCTCTTTCGGACAGCGAGGCATTTTGCCTGTTTGGGAAAAAAGGCATTTTACTGCGTGACAGCGCAAGAGGTATCGATAATTCTAAAGTTATGGGCGCAAATAACCGCACAATCGAAAGCCGCGCCGATTTTTGTGAAGATGTGATAGACGAAATGGTGATACGCGGAGCTATAACTTCGCTTGCCGAACACTGCGGTTTACAAATGAGAAAAGAAAAACTGGGAACAACAGAAATAAATCTATGTACTCTTTATGCAGACGGTTTAAAAGCGGAAGGTAAAGAAAAATTGCGCACTTCCTGTTTTCTTGATAGCGATATTGCCGCGGCGGCTCAAAGAATTTTTAAAAAGACGGTGATACGGCGAATCAGGATACGGTCGATTGCGCTTTCTCTTGAAGGACTTAAGCCGCTTGGTTTTGAAGTTGATTTATTCGAGCCTGAAACAGAAATCGCTAACCGCAAGTTACAGGAGGCGGCGGATAAGATTAAAGACCGCTACGGAGCAGGAAAAGTCATCCGCGGCATTGTCCTTGCCGCCTCCGCAAAAAAAGATATCAAATATCCGCGGATTAACGCAGATTCTTAATAATTAATCCGTGAAAATCCGCGGACTATTATTTTAATGTAATTATGGAAATGAAAATTAGATTAGGTTTAGTTTCAGCATACTCGTTTCTCTATGGTGTTCACAAACCAGAAATTTTACTGGACAAGGCTGTTTCATTCGGAGTAAATACAGTTTCGATTTGTGACATTAATAACCTTTATGGTTTACATAGTTTTATCGAAGCTGCAAATGAACGAAACATACGCCCCATAATCGGAGTTGCCATAACACTCGAAGAAAAAATTTTCGATAAAGAAATTATTTATGAAAAAATAATTTATAAAAATTATATTCATTGTTTTGTAGAAAATAGAACCGGTTTTAGCAGGCTTTGCGAAATCTTATCGATACGAAACAAAGATACAAAAAAGTTTAATCCCATAGAATTGTTACAGGAAAACTCAGAAGGACTTGTACTTGCTTCTTCAAACAAAAATGCTTTAACAGAACTAACAGGAAAAGTAAAACATTTATACGCGGCGATTACACCTGATGATTTAAGCGCACTAGGACTGCATAAACAACTAAAGCTGCCTCTCGCTTTTCTTGATACAAGCACATTTCTGGAAAAAAAAGATTATGCCGTTCACAAAGTATTACGCGCGATAGGATTAAATAAAACAATAGGTAATCTTTCTCCTGCCGATACAATACAGGAAGGAAAAAGCATTTTAAAAACAAACCCGGAATTATCGGAATTTTTTAAATCCTGGAGCGAGGCAGAAAAAGGCACTTTAGAAATAACACAGTTATGTCAATTTAACGAAATATTTAACGGATTTATTTTCCCCGGTTACGGCGAAAACCCCGCATCCGAATTAAGAAAGAGGGTTTATGACGGCGCTATTATCCGTTACGGCGAATTAGGTGACATGGAAATTGACCGTATCGAATACGAACTGGAAATAATCGAAAAAATGGGATTTGCTCCCTACTTTTTGCGCATAGATGACATTGTAAGCATTGCCGCCGCAAGGACATGCGGGCGGGGCTCTGGCGCTGCTTCGATTGTTTCATACTCTTTGGGTATAACAAATGTAGACCCTATAGCGCACGATCTTTATTTTGAACGTTTTTTAAATCCCTCGCGCCCCGATCCGCCTGACATCGATATTGATTTTGCATGGGACGAACGTGACGGGATCATAAAATCAATAATAGAAAAATTTGGCGCTGAATACTGCGCCCGTGTCGCCAATCATAACTTTTTCCGCTCACGTTCTGCGTTACGCGAAACTGCCAAAGCCTATGGCTTTTCGGATGCTGCCATATCGCAGCTTGAAAGAAAAATATTTGACTATCGTGAAAAAGAAGAAAGTATCGATGCCTTGTGGCAGGAAGTTTACAGTATAGCAGCGCAGATAGAAGGGCTGCCCCGAGGTTTGAGTATGCACTGCGGCGGAATAGTTATAACACCGCAGCCTATAAACCGCTTTGCTCCTGTCGAAAAATCGCTGGAAGGTTTTCCGCTTTTAGCCTGGGAAAAAGAAGGAACAGAGGCGGCAGGATTTGTTAAAATTGATTTATTGGGAAATAGAAGCCTTGCCGTTATTCGGGATACATTAATCAACCTTGAAGAAAATGGAATAAATATCGACCGGAATACATGGCGCCCAATCGAAGACAAACCAACAATTGAAGCGCTCGCAATAGGCGACAGCATCGGAGTTTTTTATATAGAAAGCCCTGCCATGCGCCAATTGCAAAAGAAAGCAGGAACGGGAGACTTTGCTCACATCGTAATTCATTCAAGCATAATACGTCCTGCTGCGAATAAATTTATATCAGAATATGTAAGGCGTTTAAAAGGCGGAACATGGCAGCCGCTTCATCCGCATCTTGATAAAATATTAAACGAATCGTACGGTATTTTGTGTTATCAGGAAGATGTAAGTAAAACAGCTGTTGCACTTGCCGGTTTTGACGAAGTTGGAGCAGATAAACTGCGCAAGGTTATCGCTAAAAAAGCGGGAGCCCAAAAACTAAAAGTGTACGAACAGCAATTTTTTGACGGCTGCAGAAAAAAAGGTGTAGACGAAAAAACTATAAATGAAATTTGGTCAATGATGCTTTCATTTGACGGTTACAGTTTTTGTAAACCGCACAGTGCAAGTTATGCGATGGTTTCGTATCAAGCGGCGTATCTACGGGTTCATCACCCGGCTGAGTTTATGGCAGCGGTTATCAGTAATCAAGGCGGTTATTACCGCCCTCATGCTTACATCGCAGAAATTAGGCGTATGAAACTTTTACTGGAAGGACCCGATGTCAATATTTCTAGGTGGCGCTATTACGGAGAAAGCAATTACGAAAATATGGTAACAAAAGGAACAGTTGTAATTGGATTTATGTCCATAAAAGGATTATCTTTAACAGGAGCCGGTGCGATTATGGAAGAGAGGGAGCGAAACGGTAATTTTCAATCGTTAAACGAATTTTCACGGCGGATAAAACTTTCGCGTGACGATATTGTCTCGCTTTGCCCCGCAGGTGTTTTTGACAGTATTTCAAACGGTATGCCGCGTCCGATGCAGGCTCGCTTTTTACTGGGAACAAATTATGGAGCAAAAAACGGAAAACACACAACAGATAATGAATTATTTGACAATGAACCTGATATTGCAAATTCAAATTTACACCTAAGACAAAGTATCGCACATACGCAAAATATAAATCAATTATTATTGGAAGAATATCAATCTTTAGGATTCTTACGCAACGCGCATCCTTTGGTTTTATGGAAAGATAAAATAAACTCTATAAAAAATAGAATTAAAGCCATTCATATTGATAAATATATTAACCGTTATGTTCATCTTGCAGGCTGGCCTATAACTCAAAAAGAAGTTTGGACAAAAGACGGACTTACAATGAGTTTTTTAAGTTTTGAAGACGAAACCGCCATGTATGAAACTGTTATCTTTCCGCAAATCTACGACAAATACAATAAATTGCTTTTTGATCAGCATCCGCTTTTAGTCGGCGGCTGGGTAAGAAATGACCAGGGAGCTGTTATTCTGGAAGTGGATCTGATTGAGAAGATTATGTATTGACAGATAAGATATCTTGTATTATATTATCTATACGGGCAATACTTTTGCTGGATTCGCCAACAGGTTTTCCTGCGCTACCGGCTTTGACAGTGTTGCCCTTATTTTTTATTAAATCCTTCATTACAAATATATCATGAACATAAAACTTGTTATCTTGACCTTTTACCATTCTTAGCCTAACTACAAGTATTTTCCGGTTTTCACCTATTTGAATTGGAGCTGTAATTAATGTATTTTTGATAGGTTTTCCAACAAAGTCATTGGAAATATCAATAACTTTCCCTTTTTTTATAACTTCCGGTATTGCAGGAAGTGAATCTAACTTATTTTGGTAAATCCTGTGTTCAAAACTTGTTTTAACACCTGAACGGCTAAAAGAAACTTCGCCAATATCATCTCTACGAATGATAATATTCCCAATCTTTTCAATCCAGTCTAAAGTCTTTAATTTGGCTTCTTTATTATTTTCTGCTTTAATAAAATATTCTTCTACTTTTATAATGGGGTCATTATTAAGAAAAATAGAAACATCATATTTTTCATTTTCTGTAAGTTTCTTTTCTTTGAGCAAATCAAATTTTTCTATCATTATTATATGTTTTTCCCAATAATATTTAAAAATAAAAAAATCCAGCATCTAAATTCTTAGACACTGGACATTAAAAGCGGAAGACGGGAGTCGGACCCGCGACATCGACCTTGGCAAGGTCGCGCTCTACCACTGAGCTACTTCCGCTAATAAATCTAACCTTACAAAAAATTACTAAAAATGTCAAGCACTCAATATTTTCTCGATCCTATCCAACTCCTCTGCACAAAGCGGCTGCTGCGATAAAGCTGCCAGGTTCTCTTTAAGCTGCACAGAAGAACTAGCGCCGATTAACAGACTTGTATTACGTTTGTCACGCAGAATCCACAAAATGGCAAGCGCGGACAGGGTTCTGCCGCCTTCTTTTGCAATTTCGTTGAGAGCGTTTAGTTTTTTTAACAGTTCGGGAGTAATTGCGGATACCTTTAAAAAGCCGCCTTTGGAAGCTCTTGAATCCTTTGGAATTGAGCCGTCGAGGTATCTTCCTGTTAAAAGACCCTGCGCCAGAGGAGAAAAACAAATGCAGCCTGTCCCTTCTTTTTCTAATACGTTTAATAAACCATCTTCGATCCAGCGGTTTAACATTGAATAACTAGCCTGATGAATTAGGCAGGGCACGCCTAAAGAACACAAAACAGAAATCGCCTGTGCACTTTGTTCGCTATTATAATTTGAAATGCCGGCATATAATGCTTTACCCTGTTTTACAATATCCGCCAAGGCTCCCATTGTTTCTTCTATCGGGGTATCAGGATCAGGGCGGTGGCTGTAAAAAATATCGACATAATCAAGTCCGAGGCGTTTTAAACTCGCGTCTAAACTTGCGATTAAATATTTTCTGCTGCCCCATTCGCCGTAGGGTCCCGGCCACATGTCATAACCTGCTTTAGTAGAAATAATTATTTCATCACGATAGGGAATTAAGTTTTCTTTGAAAATTTTGCCAAAAGTAATTTCTGCAGAACCTGGCGGAGGTCCGTAATTATTTGCAAGGTCAAAATGAGTAATACCTGCGTCAAAAGCAGAAAGAACTGTTTCGCACCCCGTTTTATAACTATCAGCATCGCCGAAGTTATGCCAGAGTCCGAGTGAAATTTCCGGCAGCTTTAAACCGCTTTTTCCGCACCTGCGGTATTTCATTGTGTCGTAGCGATTTTCTTTTGCAAAATATGCCATAAAATACTTCCTAAATTTTAACCACGAATCGTACCTACGGTACGCACACGAACCATCCCTTCGGTATGTTCACGAAATTCTAATATGATTTAATTGTATATAAATTTTCATTATGCTACAATTGCTCATGGCGTTAAACTGCGGTATTTTAGGTCTTCCCAATGTGGGCAAAACAACTATTTTTTCGGCATTGTGCGGTGTTCCTGCCGATATAACAAATTATCCGTTTGCAAATGTTAAAGCAAATGTCGGCGTTGTAAATGTACCGGATATACGGCTGGATAAATTAAATGATATTTTTATACCCGAACGAAAAATACCTGCGACTGTAGAATTTGTCGATATCGCAGGTTTGGTAAAAGGCGCATCCAGAGGCGAAGGATTGGGAAACCAGTTTCTAACGCATATCCGCGAGGCGGCTGTTTATATTCATGTTGTCCGCTGTTTTGAAAATAGCGATGTTGTCCATGTAAACGAAAAAATCGATCCGGCATCGGATATCGAAACTATCGATATCGAGCTTGCCCTTGCTGATATGCAAACTCTTGCCAAACGGCGCGAGCGTGCGGAAAAAACTTTAAAAAATCCTGCGGAAAAAAAACAGACTGAGTTTGTTCTTTCCATTTTGGATAAAATTAATCCCGCGCTTGAAAACGCGCAGTCCGTGCGTTCCCTCGGTTTAACCGATGAAGAAAAAGCCGCAATTTATGACTGCCATTTTATCACCGCAAAACCTCAGCTTTATGTTTGCAATGTTGATGAACAGGGAATTAAATCCGGCAATACTTATACCGAAGCTGTAAAAAAACGTGCGTTAAGCGAAGGAACAGAAGCTGTAAGCATTTGCGGAAAGTTTGAAGCAGACCTTTGCGGTATCGACGACCCGGAAGAAAAAAAAGCATTCCTTGACGATCTGGGATTGAAAGAAACAGGTTTATCAACGTTAATTCACAGCGCTTATAAACTTTTAGGGCTTCGCACTTTTTTCACAACAGGAAAAGATGAGTGCCGAGCCTGGACTTTTCACTCGGGAGACACAGCTCCAAAAGCGGCAGGCGTAATTCACACCGATTTTGAAAAGGGTTTTATAAAAGCCGAAGTATACACTTGCGATGATATTTTCCAATACGGAACTGAAGCGAAAATTAAAGAAGCCGGAAAGTACCGTCTTGAAGGAAAGGAATATGTCGTAAATGACGGCGATGTAATGTTTTTTAAATTCAATATTTAAAATTATATTTCCATTTATCAAAATATTGACATAATTTCGATATATTTCTACTTTAAAATACAAGATATGCTTGCCGAATAGGCTCAATTTTGATATTATTTAATTATGTTAAAAGCGGCATCTTTGCAAAAATATTCTCTTTTCGGCGGACTATTGGAGGAACAAATTGAAAACATAATTCCTCTTATGGTTCAGGAAGAATACGCTCCAAACGAAATGATAATTACCGAAGGAAAATCCAACGATAAAGTCTTTTTTATATTAAACGGACAGGTAGTAATAACTAAAAAAGATGTTGAGCTTACCCGCTTCAGCGAAGGAGACGCTTTCGGAGAAATGGAAGTTTTGGATGTCATGCCTGCCGTAGCATCGATCAAGGCAATTTCGCCTGTTACATTAATGTCAATTTCCAACAAGGCGTTACGTGTAATTTACAATTTGGATGTTAAAACCTTTTCCCTGATAATAATGAATCTTGCGCGCGACCTTTCCAGGCGTTTGCGCAAGATGGACGAAAAACTCACATCGCCGGTTTTGGTTTAACTATAGGAGATATTATGATTTTCAACCCCGAGTACGAATGTATGGAAGAAAAGGCAAGAAAAAATATTCAGCTTGCATCGTTAAAAAATCTAACTGAAACTTTATATTCTAAAGTTCCATATTACCGGCAAAAATTTGAAGAAGCAAAAATTACTCCCAAAGATATTAATAACATTGAAGATATGCAAAAACTCCCCTTTACAACCAAAGAAGATCTGCGTATAAATTATCCTCACGGGCTTCGAGCCTGCCCTCATGAAAGAATTGTAGAAGTCCACATGAGTACAGGCACTACAGGTAAACCGGTCGTAAACGAATATACAATGAAAGATATTGATATTTGGCGGCAGGTTATGGCAAGAACATTATCAGGAGCCGGCTGCACTCGTGACGACATTGTTCAAAATTGTTATGGATACGGGCTTTTCACAGGCGGTGCAGGCGTGCATTACGGTTCAATTACAATCGGCGCTGAAGTGCTTCCTATGTCCAGCGGCAATACAGAAAGGCAGTTAATGATCTTGCGTGATTTTGGTTCAACCATGTTAACTTGTACTCCGTCTTATGCGCTTTTCCTTGCCGAAGAAGCGGCAGAAGCAGGCATCGATATAAAAAAACTTCCCATTAATAAAGGCTGCTTCGGAGCGGAAGCCTGGAGCGAAAATATGCGTAAGGAAATAGAAGAACGTTACGATATGAAAGCCTACGATATTTACGGCTTAACGGAAATTATCGGTCCCGGTGTGGCGTTTGAATGTGAAATGCAAAACGGACTTCATGTTAATGAAGATCTTTTTTATCCGGAAATTATCGATCCTGAAACAGGAAAAGTTTTACCTGCCGGAGAAAAAGGCGAGCTTGTTTTTACAACATTAACAAGAGAAGGCACACCTCTTTTACGCTACAGAACCCGTGATATTACATATCTTATCGAAGAGCCGTGCGGATGCGGACGCACAACAAGACGTATACACCGATTATTTGGAAGAACCGACGATATGCTTATCATAAGAGGTGTAAATATTTTCCCAAGCCAGATTGAGCAAGCTCTTATCGAAATAGAAGGAACAGAACCGCAGTATCTTATCATCATAAGCCGTGAAAATCATTTAGACGAGCTGGAACTTCAGGTTGAAGTAAAAAAAGAACTTTTCAGTGATGAGACAAGGGGTCTTGAAAACCTGCGCAGCCGTATCGAGCATGTGATGAGAAGTAAGCTGCAAATCGGTTTAAAAGTAAAACTGGTAGAACCAAAAACAATTGTACGCCCTGAAATCGGAAAAGTAAAAAGAGTCATCGACAACCGGAAAATATAGGGGTACAATTAACTGTTACCAGAATAGGAGAATATAAATGGGAATAAAGCAAATATCGGTATTTCTTGAAAATACAACCGGCAGGTTAAGCGAAGTTACAAAGACGCTTTCAGGTGCACAAATAAACTTAAGAGCAATCAGTATTGCCGACACTGCGGATTTTGGAATTTTACGCCTTATAGTCGATAAAACTGACGCAGCAATAGAAGCGCTTAACACAGCTGGTTTTACTACAAGGCAAACTGATGTAGTAGCTGTAGAAATTGATGATGTTCCGGGAAGCCTTGCAGAATTAATGGATGTTTTTCAGCAGTCTCAGGTTAACATAGAATATCTTTACGCATCTTTAGAAGGTCAAGCCGGAAAAGCGGTTGTTATTTTTAAATTACAGGATCATGATAAAGGATTAAAAATCTTAAGCGAAAAAAAATATACACTGGCAGATAGTTTTTAACCTTTTATTTAAAGGAGTCAATAAATGAAAATATTAATGGTATCCAGCGAAGCTGTTCCTTACGCTAAAACAGGCGGTCTTGCTGACGCTGTTTCCGCTCTTTCGATAAGTCTTGCAAAACTTGGACACGATGTAAGAATCGTCATTCCGCGTTATTATCCGATAGATCGAAGCAGTTTAACTTTATTGCCTGATGCGATGGGAACACCGATGGGCGGCGGCATTGAAGAATGGAGCGCCGTTTACACAACCAATATGCCGGGAGCAGATAAAAAAAATCCGGTAAAAGTTTATTTTATCGATCATGAAATATTTTTCGGAAGGGACGGCATTTACGGAAGTCCTGTGGAATCCGATTTTATTGACAACTCAAGACGTTATATCTTTTTCTGCAAGGCTGCGTTTCAGCTTTGCAGAAAAATAAAATGGTATCCGGATGTGTTACACGCTCATGACTGGCCTGCGGCAGTGGCTCCTGTATATTTAAAATTTGCAGAAAGGGTTTCCGGCATCAAAGGGGAATTTGAAAATACAATATCGATACTTACCATTCACAACCTTGGATATCAGGGTATATACCATAAAGATAATTTTGATTACGCAGGTCTGGGATGGGATGTTTTTTACAATGCAGGTTTTGAAGACTGGAGTATGCTGAACATGTTAAAAGCAGGTCTTTACAGCGCCGACAAAATAAACACAGTTTCACCTAACTATGCCGAAGAAACAAAACACGAAGCGCACGGGTTCAGGCTTGACGGGGTTTTACGCTACCGCAGCGCAGATTACCAGGGAATATTAAATGGAATTGATGATGTTGTGTGGAACCCCGAAAAAGATACATACATACCGGAAAATTATTCTGTAAAAAACATGGAAGGCAAAGCAAAAGCGAAAGAAGCGCTGCAGAAAGAATTCGGTCTTCCGATGGATTCAAATGTTCCGGTTATCGGTATTGTTACAAGATTGACAGATCAAAAAGGCGTAGGAGAATTATTCGGTCCTACATACGGATCAGCTTGGTCAATATGCCGTGACATGGATGTTCAAATGGTTATACTCGGCTCGGGCGAACATTGGTGTGAAAGTGAAATTTCAAGTCTTGCTTCGCGGCTTTCAAACTTTAAAGCAAAAATCGGTTACAGCGAAAAATTAAGCCACCTTATTGAAGCAGGAGCGGATTTTTTCCTGATGCCAAGCCGTTATGAGCCATGCGGATTAAATCAGATGTATTCGCTTGCTTATGGAACGCTTCCTATCGTGCGCAGTACAGGCGGACTTGTTGATACCGTAGAAAATTTTAACGAAGATACCGGAGAAGGCACTGGTTTTATGTTTGAGCAGCTGAACCCTTCATCAATATACAACACTGTGGGTTGGGCTGTTTGGGCATGGTACAACAGGCGTGATGATATCACTAAAATGCAAAAACGCGGAATGACAAAAGATTTTACATGGGAAAGCTCTGCCTTAAAATATGTCGAAATGTACAACGACACATTTAAGGCACTAGGAATAAAAGTAAAGGCTTAATAAAAATCAGGATTTATTTCAGGTGTTCTTTGAATTCTTGGTATAGAATGTATTTCCAGTACGGCATCATCAATTAAATCCACTAATTCCTGAGCTTGAGCTATTGTAAAGTACATTGTAACTTCTTGACTGGCAGTGTTATTTTTTCTGTCAATTTTATCTTCATAAAGAGCCTGCTTTTGGTTTATGGAAAAATATGGATACCTTTCTCTAAAGAAATAACCATATTCGATATTCATATTAGCCTGATGCCGCAATGAAAAGCTAAACTCCTGCCAAGTTAAAAAACCTTCGGTAACTCCATAAATGGATTTTGTATTTCTTTGATTACTGTGAAGGTTTCGGCTTGCAAAATCTGTCCTATAAGTTTCAAGCGATTTTACAAATAACTTACGTCCTTCGTAATCCCAAAAATGCTGATATGTAAAAAAATCGGATCTGTAAGTAAGGCACACAGCATCGTCTTCGGGATAATAACTAACCTTTATAACAACCTTTATTAATCCGGATCTGGGGAATCTTTTATCGATTTGCATTTCTACTTCGCCAAGTTCAACATGATCCAGATTTGTTCTAACAGTAAATCTTAGTGGTTCTGGCGGCTTTCTTTGAAATAATTGGCACGAACCAAGTGTTAAAACAAGTAATAGTATTGATAATATTCTCATAGAAGAATTATAAACTTAAACAGATAGATAGTCAAGATATGATCATTTATTTATAATTCTATTTATATATGGGAAAAGTAATTGCGGTTTGTACAAGCTGCGAAAAAGGAACAATAAAACGTAACGTTGGAAGGGCTGAAGTTGTTTTAGCGCACGGCTTGTTAGGTGACGCTCATGCGGGAGATGGTCAAAGACAGGTAAGTCTTTTATCATTTCAAAAAATCACAGAGTTTCGCCAAAGAGGCGCAAAAGTAGAATTCGGTGATTTCGGTGAAAACCTTGTAGTAGACGGAATTGATTTTAGTTCTCTTTCTTCCGGTACTCTTTTAAATTGCAACGATATTGTTTTGGAAATAACCCAAATAGGAAAAGAATGTAAAAGCCGCTGTTCTATTTATGAGAAAATGGGTGACTGTATAATGCCGCGTGAAGGAGTATTCGCAAAAGTTATAAAAAGCGGCTTTATCTCTGTTGGTGATGAAATGAATGTTTGTTCTTCTTCGGACAGTTACCGTGTATGGATAATTACAGCAAGTGATAAATGTTTTAAAGGTGAACGAGAAGATAAAAGCGGTCTTGTTGTACAGGAGATTGCCTCAAATGCAGGTTTTTTAATTTCAGGTTCATCTTTGTTTCCTGATGATCAAGATAAACTTGAAAATGAATTAAAAGACATCTGCGATAATAATCTTGCAGACCTTATTCTTACAACCGGAGGCACTGGTCTTTCACCGCGTGATTGTATGCCGGAAGCTTCCTTATCTATTGCTCATCGTCTTGTACCAGGCATAGCTGAAGCCATGCGCGCTGCAAGTATGGCTATTACTCCTGCCGCAATGTTAAGCCGCTGTGTTGCTGTAATAAGAGGCAGCACTCTTATTATAAACCTGCCCGGAAGCCCCAAAGCAGCTCGTGAAAATCTTGAACCTATTATTGGTACGCTGCATCACGGGCTTGATACTCTTACTGAAAGGTCAAGTGAATGTGCAAAAAAATAAACTTAAAATATTGTTAACTCTAAAAAAACCTGTATTTAAACTTTTTAATAAATACAGCAATTCCATTGTATCTCTAAGAGAAATAATGATTATTAGCTGTTTTTTATAGAAGTTACTTTCACAGGTAACGTAATTTTCCAAATTCATTAATTGATTTTCCGGGGCTTTCGGGGTAATATTTAACAACATGGTACAAAAAGAAGATTTAGACCGATGCGCTTCTCTTATTGCCGCTTGCAGAAAAGAAATGGGTACAAGGATTGTCGGGCAAAAAGCAATGATAGACGGGCTTCTTTCTGCGCTTGTCGCAGGCGGGCATATTCTGCTGGAAGGAGTGCCGGGGCTTGCAAAAACGCTGGCGGTTAAAAGTCTTGCAGAAATTACCGGGCTCGATTTTAAACGAATTCAGTTTACCCCCGATCTATTACCTGCCGATTTAACAGGGACAATGATTTGGGAGCAAGCCAATGCAAAATTTTCTGTAAGGCGAGGACCTGTATTTGCAAATGTAATTTTAGCGGACGAAATTAACAGAGCGCCTGCCAAAGTACAATCCGCCCTTCTTGAAGCAATGGAAGAAAAACAGGTAACAATAGGCGATGAAACTCATATTCTGCCCGACCCTTTTTTTGTTCTTGCTACCGAAAACCCAATCGAACATGAAGGTACATATTCTCTGCCGGAAGCAGAACTTGACCGTTTTTTAATGAAGCTGCTTATTGTGTATCCTCAGCCTTTGGAAGAACTTGAAATCGTAAAAAATAGCCCAAAAATGTCCAGCGGATCTTCAAATATGGGAAACCCTTTAAATCCCATATTAACCATGGAAAGATTAAAATATTTAAGAAGTGTAGCTGACGCTATTCATGTTGATGAAGATATCAGTAAATATATAGTTTCGGTTGTAACCGCAACACGCCCCGCTTCGACAAGACAGGCGCGGACTAATACAAGGCAGCCTGCGGCAGAAAGTTTAAAAACAGCAGCCGACGGAGTTTACCGTTATGTGACATTCGGCGCTTCACCGCGGGCTTCTATCGCATTGTACAAGTGCTGCCGTATACTTGCAATGTTTGAAGGCCGTAATTTTGTCAGCCCTGAAGATGTAAAAACGGCGGCGCTTCCTGTATTGCGGCACAGAATCGTGCTCAGTTACGAAGCAGAAGCCGAAGACATGGATGCTGATGCTGTTATCGCAAGAATCTTAAGCCACGTTCCCGTTCCATAACAGGAATAAACATGGAAACCGGCGAATTACTGCGCAATATAATAAACCTTCCTCTATTCTCAAGCGGACTTGCAGAAGAAATGCTTGCAGGAAATTTCAGATCTATTTTTAAAGGTCAGGGAATGGAGTTTGATGAAGCCCGTCATTATGAACCCGGTGATGATATAAGATCGATTGACTGGAACGCAAGCGCGCGGTTTGGAAACCCGTTTGTAAAGATGTACCGCGAAGAACGTGAACTTACAACATTGATTTTGCTTGATGTATCTCCTTCAATGCACAGGGGTAATATGGCAAAACACGGCTTAAGCCCTTTTGAACAAGCGATGATTTCAACAGCGTTAATCGCTTTTTCCGCAGAACATACAGGACAGCAGCTTGGGGCTTTATTTTTTGACAGGGATATCGAAAAAGTTTTTACGCCCCGTAAGGGAAGAAAATCAATAATGGCGCTTATTATGGCTGCTTTGCAGTATCAGAACAATGTCACATCACGCAGAACTCAATACGGCAGCGATATAGCGTCGGCATTAAACGGAGCGCTTAAACTTTTAAAAAAACGCTCTCTGGTTGTTTTAATATCAGATTTTTACAGTATCAACTGGGAACAGGAAATGGGAAATCTCTGTCGCAAGCATGACTGTATTGCTCTTAGGATTTGCGATAATCAAGAGCTTCCTTTTTCAGGATTAGTAACCTTAGAAGATCCTGAAACAGGGATACGAATAGAAGCTCCGGCAGGTTTTGATACCTTTAAAGAAAGCTGGGCGTTATGGCATAAAGAGCGTTCCATACACTGGGAATCGCTGTGTAAAAAAAGCGGAGCGGCATTCCTTGAAATGTCAACAGAAACTGACGCTCCTTCCGCTTTGATAAAATTTTTCAGCCGTCACAACACAGGTCAATACAGGAACCGTAAAAAATGAATAGATTAAAAACTTCTATAATTAATTACCACGGAGTACACGGAGTGTCACGGAGAAAGAAAAGTCTTCGTACTAAAACCTCCGTATTTCTCCGTGTCCTCTGTGGTTTATTATTCTTATTAATTTATAATGTATCTTTTGCGCAGAGTGCGCCGTACCTTATCCCCCGTCATATATATGTAGGAGATCCCGCTGTTTTAATAGTACCTTTGCCTGTATCAAATCAAAATTATCCTGACATTGTTCTTACTGACGATCTTCTTCCGTTAGATGAATATATAGATTTTCAGCGTATAATACTTGAGCGGCGTATTTCCGGAAGCAGACTGATAGTTGAATTTACGGCTTTTGCCGCAGGTGTTTTAGAATTTCCTGTCATAGAAATAGGAGAGGAAACTTTTCCCGCTCTTTCTGTCACTGTAAATTCAATATTAAGCGGCAGAGCAGATCGCACGCTTTCAGGAAACGCCTCAACTCTTGCGATGCCGGGAACAGCTTTAATGCTTTACGGAACAATAGCTTTATTTGCGGTAATAATTCTTTTATCAATCTGGTTTGCAGTCAAAGGAAAAATAATATTTAATAAATTATATGATAAATGGAAACGCAAAAGATTATTCACCCATATACGCAAAACAGAAAAACGTCTTCGTAAATTGGCTGCAAAAGGCAGTAAAAGAGAAATACTGGATAAGTTATCAGATGAAACAAGAAACTTCCTTACTGTTTTAACCGGTAATAATTTCCGCGCAATGACAGCAGGCGAATTTGAATCGCTGCCGGAAGACAAAATAGTATTAAAACAAACAGGATTAAAACAGGCAGAACTGAAAGAATTCGCAAATTTTTTCCGAAGCTGTGACGAACTCAGATTTTCCGGAGCACAGATTAATCTGCAGGATATATTAAAACTGTTAGACGATCTTCGCAGAAACGTAAACACGCTTATGGTTATTACCCGTAAAAGCGCAAAGGAGCAGAAATGAATTTTAATTTCGGCAATCCTTTTATTGCACTATCTGCATTATTAATAATCCCCATTGCCGCTTTTATATTTTCACGTTTGAAAAATCCGTTTGTTGCGGCAATTCCGCTTGGAGCGCCGGGCGGTATTCCGTATAAAACAACACAAATTGCCGGTATTGTAAATTTTTTAAGATTCCTTGAAATAACAGGAATTTTTTTACTTTTTTTCAGCGCAGCAAATCCGGCAGTAAAAACCCTGGAAACTGTATGGTTAAACAGGGGGGCAGATATTATTTTTATAATGGATGTAAGTCCGAGTATGGCTGCATTGGATATGGACGGACACAGCCGTTTTAACACAGGAAAAAATTTACTTATTAATTTCGCAAATGAAAGACCTTCGGACAGTATAGGACTTGTCGCTGTCGGTGAAGAAGCTGCTCTTTTACTGCCTCCTACCTCAGACAGAAATACACTGAAAATGAGGCTGCATCAGCTTAGATTGGGAGAGTTTGGAGACGGTACTGCTTTAGGCATGGGTCTTGCAGTAGCGGCGTATCATCTTGATAAGTCAAACGCAAAACGTAAAGTGGCAGTTATAATTACAGACGGAGAAAATAACGCGGGAGCTGTACACCCCGAAGATGCGGCGGCTCTTATACTTGAAATGGGAATATCATTTTGGGTTATCGCTGTCGGGTCGGCAGGAGAAGTACCTATTGATTATGAAGATCCTTTCACAAAAGTCCGCCATTTCGGCACATTTGATTCCCGTTATGATACCGAAAACCTCCGCCGTCTTGCTTCCGCAGGAGGAGGCACTTTAATTATCGCTCCTTCTGCAGATACATTTGCATCTGCTTTTTACCGGATTGATGAAAATGAAATTATAATACAGAGGTCTCGCATTATAAACAGGTTTTCATCTTTTTCGTTTCAGTTTTTATTAACCGCTGTTATTTTAATAGGAACTGCGAAATTTGTCAGGCGGTATTTATTGGGAGCAGTATTATGACATTTGAATATCCGTTTTTTTTAACCGGTTTATTAATTTTTATCCCGATATTTATTTTGGACATAACCGGCAGAAAAAAAAGAATATTATTTACCGCAAAACTGGAAAAAAAATTAATTGCTTCCAGGGTATTTTTCCGTTTGTTTTTATTTTTAGCGATTTTCGCTTTGGCAGGTCCGCGCTGGGGATTGGAATACACAGCGTCAGAATACCGCAGCGGTCTTGATATAGTTTTTGCAATTGATGTTTCGCGCAGTATGGATATTCATGACATACAGGTTTCTCCGGCGCAAAGCCGCCTTGAGCGCGGTTTATTAATAGCCAAAGAAACTGTCTTATCCGTTTCAGGAGCCCGTTACGCTGCCGCTATAGGGCGCTCAAGGGGTTATTTGGCTATTCCTCTGACTTATGACAACGAAGCATCCTTAACGTTCCTTGAGACGCTGGACGGCTCTTCAATGACGGGAAGAAGCACCAATTTGGAAAATCTGATTGAAGCGGCTTGTGCGGCTTTTTTGGACACTTCTCCTGCGCAAAAGATAATCATCCTTATATCAGACGGCGAATCGCACGGCGGTGTTATCAGAAATGCAGTCAATAACTGCATAAAAGACGGTATCATCGTAATTGCTGTCGCAGTCGGCAGCGATGAAGGTCAGTTAATTCAGGAAAGATTAAACGACCCAAGCGCTCCAATGATAATCAGCCGCAGGGATTCTGCTGTCATGCGCGCAGCTGCTGAAAGAACAGGAGGAATCTACATTGACGGCAATCGCGAAGATGCATCTTCATTACTTTCCATTCATCTTCTTTCAATCTCACGAGAAACTACACCAAACAGGCAAACCTTCGGACAGGATTTTGATGCAAGCGGCGGCAAAAAAGAGCCAAAACAACACAGGTCTTTATTTATCATATTTGCAATACTGGCTTACGGCGCGTCAAAGTTTGTTACACGTCAATCGCAAAAACAGCAGCGTCCTTTAAATATTTTACTGCTCGCCTTTATAACTTCATTTGTTTTACCGTTTACATTTACATCATGTTCCGAAGGCAAGCTGCTTTTAATGCATGCCAATTATTTACATTCACAAAACAGATACGACGAAGCTCTTATTTCCTTTTATGAAGCATTAAATCATGAAGATGCGGCTGCTTACGCCGAATACGGGCTAGGTCTTACTTACTACCTATTGGATTTCGATGACGAATCAATAAAACGCTACAACGATTCAAAAAAATTACTTGAAACCTTTTCAGCTAACGAACACCGTGAACTGCGTTACAGAAATCATTACAATTCAGGAATTATATTATTTGAAAAAGAAGATTATATTTCCGCTGCAAATGAATTCAGGGAAGCGTTAAGGATAGATTCAAGAAAAATTGATGCTAAACGGAATCTGGAACTAACCTTGCTGTCAATTACCATGATGGAAACAAATACAGATGATCATTCTGATAATGAATCACAAAGGGAATTAATATTTGATTACATAAGACAGGAAGAACAGCAATCATGGAAAAGCCGCGAATGGGCTTTCGAAGAAACATTCACCGGATCGGATTACTAAATTTATAGCAGCTTGAATGAAAAAATAATTCACACAGAGGCACAAAGGCACGGAGGTCGCTGTTTGATTTCAAAGCTACTAGTAACCCTCCGTGTCTCCGTGACTCCGTGTGAAAATATTTTATTTATTTTTTAACACGATAAATCATAACATCTCCGAAGCCGAAAATTTTTGCAAGCCTGTCAGCTATTTTTTTTAACCAAAACGGAACACTTCCCTTTGCCAGCCCTCCCCAGGTACGGCAGCTTTCAATTTTAAAACCTGAGCCTTTTAACATTTTAGAAAGCGTGCCTTTGGAAAAAAGATAAAGATGATCAAAAATAGCCGACCTCCAAGCGCCTGCGTACAAACGTGCCTGAAAACCGCTAATATTGGGAGTTGTTATAAAAACATAACCGCTCTTTTTTAAAATCCTGTATACTTCTGCAAGAAAACTGCGGGGGTCGTTTAAATGCTCAATTAAATGAGAAGCTAAAATTACATCAAAACTTTCCGGCGCAAAATTACATTCTTCCAGCGGCAGACTTTTAACATCAAGTGCGCGGTTTTCTCTTGCATAAAAAGCGCATGGAGATATTTCCACGCCTTTAGCTTCCCACCCCTTTTCACGTAACACCGCCAAAAGAGCGCCTGTGGCGCAGCCTATATCCAAAATCGCCGGCGGATCATTTTTAACAAGAAGTTTATCCTGTAAATGTAAAAAACCGGCATCCTTTAGAGCAAGTTTTTGAAGATCTAAAAAAGCGTCTTCGTTTTCAATTTCGTATGATAAATAATCCTGTCCGTATACTTTACTGTAACGTTCGATTATTTCTTCCTGTGAATACCTTGGATTTCTCTGAACAAGATAGCATTTTTTACAGCGGACAAAAGAAAATCCTTCGCAGGCAAGCGTTTGTTTAAAATCAAGGCTGCCGCAAAGAGCGCATGGAATTATTTTATTTTCGCCGGACGACACCGGCATTGACCAGGTTTTCATTTAACCGTTTAATTTACAATTAAACGGTTAACTACACTGCTTGAGTTTCCGTTAATATCCTGAACAATAATTTCAAGTGTAACCTGTCCGCGAGGCAAAAAAACTTCGGCAGCTTCGTAGGCGGGAAAGTTTGCGTATATCTGTTTTGCCGAAACAAGTCCGTTACGCAAAACCATAAGAACGCCGTCTCTTGCAGAAACCGCTTCAAAATTAAGAGAACCCACTTCTGCGCCGTTAATGGAACAAAGAATTCTTTGCGGAGCGTACAAAGCGCCTAAAGCCGCTCTTTGCGCCGAAGGAATACCTCCGATTGTATTTACAACTACCGTATAACGTCCCTGTACCAGGTTATTGGATTGTACAGTAAGCCCCTGTTCATTGCGCAAACTTACAGAAAGAATTTGAGGCGATCTTGTTTCCTGTACCGGGGTAATTATCATTGCAGGATTTATCCATCGCCGCTCCCTTCTGTCGAAGAGCATAAAATAAAAACCTTCACGCGATGACCAGCCGGAAATCCCCGAAGCGGCAATAGGAAGCTGCCTTGCAACTTGATGATCAATATTAAAATCATTTTGATCGTTATAACGGCTGTAAATACTTATCAAACCATCCCCGTGATCTACGGCTGTCCACGATCCAAGCGGAGACGGAAGGCGTGATGCCCGATCATTTTTATTCCGTGAAAAAATAATTTCGCCTCTTTCGGCGGCAAGTATATCTGTCTCTCCTTCAAAGACCATTCCCAAAACAGGTCTGCCTCTGTCATTTGCACCGAAATTACGGACAAGAACTGCATCTTCAGAAGGCCAGCTCATAGCATCGGATTCCAAAATAGAACCTGCGAATAAAACAAAAATAATTACAGCCGCAGCTATATTCAATTTATTTTTATTCATTTTTCCTCCAGGGTAAATGAAATCAATGTTGTTCCGCCGCCGATAACAAGCATTGGATCAGTGCGCCCTAGAAAAACATCATTGCTTTTAAATTGAGCTTTCAGGAATATCGAGTCTAAAGCTGCTGTCTTTGAAATTCCAAATAATCTATCCTGCGGAAATTTTATTCCGATAATTTGTTTTTGTAAAAATGAATGTGCGGTAATAACAAAAAAGTATCCATTGCTGCCTGATTCATCAATCGCCGCTATTTCTCCGTCAAGGGGAATATTTAAAGTACGTCTTGTTTTGATATTGTAACAGCCAATGCCGCCTTCCCTTTCAAAAATAATACGCTGGTCATCATCAATAAATAAAATGCGTACAGGACGCCTGAATCCTGTTTCAAGAAATTCATGGTATACAATCCTGTATTTGCCGTCTGAACCGCTGAAACGTTCAAAAAGCAAAAACCGCTGCCTGTCGATGCCGCATATAACGGCTATTCTGGAACCGTTACGCGAAATAGCGCATCCGAGTATTACCGAAAAACGCGAACCGCCGATAAGTTCGTCAAAAATTCTTTCTCCCTGTGAATCAAAAACTTCGATAGTGCCGTCTAAAGAACCTGTAACTACAAGACCCGAAGCGGCATCAATGCTTGTAAGCGGAGCGCCGAATTCATAAGTCCATAAAATATTTCCATTACTGGAGATCTCTGAAAGCGAGTTTTGTTCGCTGCCAAGTATAAATACCCTGTTATCAAGCAGGATAGGATAACCAAAAGGGTTTTCGATATTTATTTCATTATTATTCAAAACATTATTAATTGTTATATTGACAGGTTCGGTATTGTACTCTGTCCACATATTACGGCTAAGATAAATATCGTTTATTTTTATTCTGTTAACGGCAAATTGCCCTGAAGTATCAACATAACCAAAACGGGTTCCTAATGTAAAAGGCATAGGATTTCCTGTAATATTAGCCGGCGGTTCCTGCGAATGAGCTGATGATGCAGAACTTATCCAATTAAAAGAGAGCACTGTCTCCTTTGGAACGGGTCTTGCCGCAACAAGAAAATATACAATAAATATTAAAATTATAATTAAAAACTTAATTCTTTTCTTTTTATAATAAGCCACTATAAAACACGACCTCGCCTTTTGTAATATTATATTATATTATAACCTTGGAGGCAAGCATGATTGACAAAGAACAATTGGGTAATTTATTTAACGAAGCCGGTAAAATAGCAAATAAAGCGTACTCTCCGTATTCAAAGTTTAGGGTTGGAGCTGCATTACTTTGCGAAGACGGGACTGTCATAACAGGAGTAAACGTAGAAAACCGCTCTTTTGGGTTGACTGTCTGCGCTGAAAGAAATGCCATTTTTGCGGCAGTTACAAAGGGACATTTACGCTTTAAAGCAATTGCAATTTCCACACCGGATTCGCCGGAGCCTGTAGGTCCTTGCGGCGCTTGCCGTCAGGTAATGGGTGAGTTTATGCCTGCCGAATGCTCTGTTATTTTCGGCGGAAGTAACTCAGAGCAGGTAATTACCACCGTAGGCGAACTTTTACCCTTTGACTCATTACATGAATTAAGAAAATAGTGTTGATTTTTGCTGGAATATGTTGACATTTGTTAGAATGTAGTACAATAATTACCACATGACGGATGATGATATACTTACCCTTGAAGAGGTTGCAAAATATCTTAGAATATCGGAACGAACTGTTTATGATTGCGCTCAAAAAGGTGAAATTCCGGCAGGCAAAATAAGAACTGCCTGGCGTTTTAAAAAATCAGAAATTGACAGGTGGGTCAACGAAAAATTGACATCTACCAATTATAATCCGCATGCTTCCCAGATAAATATCCAGTCAATTCTGTCACTTCACCGCATACTTTTTTTGAATCATTCCAGTAAAAGGGATGCTCTGCTTGCATTATCGGAAAACCTTTCCGCTGCTCCTCAGGTAAAAAACAGACAGGAATTAT
Source organism: Treponema sp. (assembly GCA_009781475.1). Classification (GTDB taxonomy): domain Bacteria; phylum Spirochaetota; class Spirochaetia; order Treponematales; family Breznakiellaceae; genus WQXQ01. Next base: position 14,869 of record WQYB01000012.1, on the reverse strand, counting down.
CCTCTGAAATTCTAAAACGCGAAGAATTGATGAGTACTGCCATTGGCTGCGGAATAGCAATTCCTCATGTACGGCTTTCATCAGTTACAGATTTGGTTGTTTCAGTCGGCATAAGTCAAACAAATATAGTTGATTTCCATCCTTTGGATGACGAACCCGTACGGCTGGTTTTTATGATTGCCGCAGCACAGAATCAGCATGCTTATTATCTGCAAACACTTTCCTGGTTCAGTAACAGGTTAAAAAACAAAGAACTGCGGGAATCTCTTTTGTCCGCTCAAACCCCGCAGCAAGTATATGATCTTCTTACAGGAAAGAATTAAACCCTTAATCATTAATAAATTTTGCGCCTCTGCGCCTCTGCGAGATTAAATATTAATAATTTTCAATCAAAAATAATTACAAACCACTTTGTTATATCTGCCTGTTCCTGATCGATTAAACCAATGTCGATTTTTGCCGTAGTTTCGGCAACAAGCCAATTTGTTCCGTAAGCATCAACACGAGCACCGGAGCCGGTTATATCGGCTAAAGCCATTGCGTGGCTGTAATGAGGCGAAAGCATCATAGCGCCTCGGATATTTACCTGAGCGAGTATTAAAGCAAAAAGCATGGAATGGCTGTCGCAGTCGCCCTTCCCTTCTGTAACAGAAGATACCAGGTTTAAAAAATCACTTTCATATATAAAACGTTCATACTGGAGATTTTGTATAAATGTAAGAACTTTTTGAGCAAATTCTCTTTTTTGCGCATCGGTATTTGCCGTATAACCGCCGAAATGACGGGTAATTACAGAGGCGGCATCTTTTATCCTGTCGTAAGAGTCACGGTAAATAAAACGGTAATAACGTACCCAGGCATCCTGTATAAGAGGTGTATTTAAATAATACTGCAAAAGAATATACTCACGTTCAATTAAAACCTGCGATGCTTCAGCGTCATTTTCATAAATTAATGCATTTAAACCCCTTATGGCTAAAGGAGTGCTTTTAGCTGTCCCGCGCGGGTAACCGTATTCCATAATTGGACCGGGGTAACGCAATTCCGCTTCTGTAGGGCTTATGGAATCCAGCGCGGAAAGATGAAAAAGTTCTAAATCGGTTCTTTCATTAGGAGCGTAAGCTAAAGCTAAAAGGATAGGTTTACGCGCCGATGATCCGCCAAGTTCCAGTGCAAGCCCCCAGCCGTCATTGCCGCCGAAATCCAGCTTAAAAATTACAGCTTGTTTGCCGTTGTATTCAAAAAAATCAACATCACCATTATTTGAAAGCCTTCTGTTTACATCATTTACAAGTTCCAGCATGGAATTATACCTGTCGGCATAGATTATAATATCAAACATCAGCCCTTGAGGTCCGGCAAAAGAAAATCGATCTCTTGCATCTCCGTCATGAAATTCATAACCTTCGGGAAGATCGATATAAAATCCCCATGTAGGCGAATACAGGGATTCACCAAAGACCAAAAACGGAATAAAAACCAGTAATAAAAATAGCTTTTTCATAACAACCTCAATTTACCCATAAGTCAAACACAATTCTTGTTTGATGTTATAATTATCGGTGTGAAAAACATAGAAATTCTCCACGAGGATACATTCTCAATAATAATAAACAAACCAGCAGGGCTTTCGGTACAGGGCGGAAAAGGCATAAAAATATCGCTGGACGAGCTTTTAAATCAATATTTAAAGGATTCTGATGCAAAAGCTCATCTGGTTCACAGGATAGACAAAGATACTTCGGGGATTTTACTGGCGGTAAAAAACAGTCAGGCAGCCGCCCGTTTTTCGAAGGTTTTCGGCTCCCCAAAAAAAACAAAAAAAATATATACCGCTGTTTGCGCAGGACAGCCCCCAAAAAACAAGGGTATAATAACAGACGAATTATTAATAAAAGGCAGTTTAAAAAAATCACAGACTGCTTACAACTTGATAAAAATCGGAAAACTGGAAGAAATAAATCAGCCATATTCGGTTTTAGAACTGGAGCTTGAAACAGGAAGGATGCATCAAATACGCCGCCATCTTGCAATGCACGGAAGTCCGATTTTAGGAGATGACAAATACGGCGATTTTGCGCTTAATAAAAAATTAAAAAAAACCGCAGGATTAAAACGGCTTTTGCTTCACGCATCCCGGCTAATAATTAACGAACTTGACATCGATATAACCGCTGCCTTACCCGAATACTTTGACAGATATACCTGCCATTGACTTTAATCGGTATTTTTTTCACAATTGGTGAAGTATGGAAGACAACAGCGTTCCTGTAACTCGTACATGGCTGGAAAGTTTAAGTACAGATGAGTTAATAAAACTTGCCGACACTTATGGCGTTGATATACCTGCCGAGCTTGAAAGAATTTTTATTATCGAAGAGCTTCTGGAAATTACCAGCATGCAGCAGCAGGACACCGGCGAATCAATCGAAGTAAATCCCGGATATTCAGAATCGGTATTGCTGCCAAAGCAATACAACATATCTTTTATCGATGTAATAATAAGAGACCCTCTTTGGATTTTTGTTTTTTGGGAAATTAAGGGACAAGACAGGGAAATGTATGAAAACGCACATGATTTTAACGGTTATTGTTTGCGTGTTATACCATTAGATAAAAACGGCAAAGAATACCAGTCCCAGGAAGCATCTTTTACAGTTGCAGTAAGCAAGGAAGACAACGCAAGGTATTTGGGTTTAGCCGAACATACAAATCAGGATATAAGCTGTTATGTGATAACATTGAGCGTTATAAAGGGAGAAAACGAAATTCCGATTATAACTTCTTCTCCTTTTAATTTGCCCCGTTTAATTGAAAATGAAATGATAAATGAAATAAGCTCCAATCCTTTAATCAGGCTGTCAGGAGCGCAGGATGTTTCAATAATAAAAAATACAGATCGCCAATCAAGGCACAAGAGGTTGTAAAATGGAATCCCGTTATGTGATCTCGATTGTTCTTGAAGCTCACCTGCCTTACGTCAAGGAATATAACAAGGAAATAGATCTTTCTCAAGCGGGAGAGGAAGGGCGTTTTTTTGAATACATAAGCGAAACACTGCTTCCGCTTCTTGAAGTATTACACCGCCTGGAAACAGATCATGTTCCGTTTCGCATAACGTTAGTTATGTCTCCTGTACTTTGCCACATGTTAAACGACGAACATCTTCAGAAAAAATTCCTTAACTACATGGACAAACAAATTGATTTTGGCATATTGGAACTTGAACGCACCAAAGAAAATAATGATATAAATAAACTGGCTTTGGATTATTACAACCTTGCGGTAGACAGAAGAATAACATACACAGAACGTTATGAAAAAAATCTTTTAAAAGCGTTTGATTTTTACAGACGCAGGGGAAAAGTAGAAATTATCGGAAGTCCTGCAACTCATGCGTTTTTGCCGTTTTTAAGCCACAATCACGAATCATTACAGGCGCAGATAGAAACTCCTGTGTCAAATTACCGCCGTCATTTTGGCAGCAACCTGCAGGGTTTTTGGTTTCCATGCCTTGGCTGGACGCCTTCTGCAGAAGAATATTTAAAAGCATATAATTACAGTTTTACCATTGTTGACAGTCATTCTCTTTTATTCGGCAGCCCCGTACCCGAAAAAGGATGTTTTTTTCCCGTAAAAACGCCTAATGGTACGATAATCCTAACAAGAGATTTACTTACATTGCGTGAAATGGAAAAAATAGCGCACGATGAAGTATACCGTAACAATAATCTTGATGCCGGTTACCTTCTGCCGGCGCAAACAGTAAGCCAATTTTTAAATGCCGAAGGCGGCAGAAGCATGACAGGATACAAATACTGGAGCCGAACGGCTGCCGGCGCAAACGGGCAATTTACAGTATACAATCCGCAAGCCGCCAATGATAAAATAGCTAAATACGCAAGGACATTTTTAGAAAATACAATCGCCCGTCTTGAAGAAGTTTCAAAAAACATGACAGAAATTCCAATATGTCTTTACGCAAACAATGCGGATTTTTTCGGAAGTTTTTGGCATGAAGGCACTGCATTTATAGAAACGCTTTTCCGCATGGCAGCAGGATACAGAGATTTAAAGTTTACCTGCCCAAGTGAATATATTTTCAGACAGGATATTTCGGCATTTCAGATTGTATCCCCTGAAATTTCCTCAGGCGGCGTAAACGGATACAGTCAAACATGGCTTGATGACTGCAATGACTGGATATACCGCCATCTTTACAGGGCAATGGAAAGAATGACCGAATTGGCAGAACGTTTCCCGGATGATACAGGTTTAAAAGAAAGAGCGTTAAACCAGGCTGCCCGTGAAATAATGCTTGCCCAGTCATCGGACTGGCCTGCTCTTTTATACAAACAGGATTCTACAGAATTTGCACGTAACAAAGCGGAAAATACTCTTCGCAATTTTACAACAATCTACGAAGCACTGGGCAGTAATTACATCAGCACAGAATGGCTTACAACCCTGGAACGCAGGCATAATATTTTCCCGAATATTAATTACAGAGTCTTCCGCCGCAAAAAATAATTTTAATTAAAAGTCAAATCTGTAGAGGTCTTCGACACGCTGGAAAAGAGCTTCTCTGTCTTCAAGTGTGGCAAGACCTTCTCTTGCAGGTTCAAATCTGGGATTGAGGCGCAGCGCTTCTTCAAAGCACAACCTTGCGTCAGCATAATTGCCTCGGGAATAGGCTTCAAGCCCCAATAAATAAAGTTCGTCTACCCTGTCAGAAATTTGTTTGCGGTTTTGATCACCCAAATCCAAACGCACCCCAAGGCTGACCCTGTTAAGCGGCTGCATCTGGGTTAATAAATCCAGAGTATAATTTACATCAAACGATACTAAATTCATATCGATGGCGCTGCCTATGGTAACACGGCTGCTTCCGCCTTTATACATTAAACCGGCACGCATTGTTAAAAATCTTGTAATATTGGCGGAAAGACCAAACGCCGCATAAGGCGATTCGGAAAGATCAAAATCACTTAAATTAACAGGGATATTAAAATCAAAAGCAATTAAAATCGGGCGAATTGGTTTATAGGAAATCGCCGCATTAATAACAGTAGGCAGCGGATCTCCCATAACAGAAGGACCGAGGTTTTTTATAACAAAAGCCGCCGATGCGTTTCTTTCCCTTGATGAATAAAACTTTAAAAAATCAAACCGTGTAAGAGCGCCGATATCTATCATTGCAGTCATGGCGGACTGAGAATCACCCGAGCCGCTTACAATATTGCCGAATTTGTCGGTAAAATCAGGCATAAAACGAAAAGCGCCTTTTAAGTTCATACCGACAGATAATCCGCTGTAATAATAGCCGGAAAAGAAATTATACGATGCGTTTACTATGGCAACAGCTTCGGAATAATACCCGTTAGCAACACTTTCGCCGTACATATTATATTCTGTAAAGGGAGTATAAAGCCATTTAGCTCCTGCGGCGAAACCTATATTATTACCAAACCTTGTGGCATAAGCTACCGATTCAATATTTGTATCTGCTATCCAGTTATTGTGAAAAAACGCCAATTCGGTTCTTTGGAGCATGGAAGAGCCTGCCGGATTGTATTCAAGGAATGAAATATCGTCTGCTACTGCCGCAAAAGCTCCCGCCATACCTTCAGATCGTCCGCCAAAAGGTATATTTAATACAGGAAAAGCAGTAAGACCTGCATTACTGTCAACTCCATACGAGCCGTGTAAATAATTACTTAGAAAATTATCACCAAAAGCCAATGAGGAAAAAAGAGTAAAAAATGATAGAGAGGCGGCTAAAAATACCGCAATTTTTTGTTTCTTCATAACAACTTGGTTAATGATACAGCATTATTATATCAGATATTACATAAAGTATCGGAAAATTGCAAAAAAAACAGTATACCTCCGAAAAGATTATTTAGAGAGAACCTCTAAAAGAGAGAGTTTTTAGAGGTTCCCATCAATAAAAATGCGTAAGAATACGATAATATAGTATAGTAGCAAATATGGCAAAAAGTGCCCAAAGATTGACTATCTTCGGTTTTCTCGTTGTATTATTTCTGTTTACCGCTATAGCTCCGGCTTATGGCAGAGGCAGCAAGGAAAGCGATCTAAACAGGGCTGATGCGCTTATAAACGAAAAAAGATACGACGAAGCAATATTGATATTAAGTGATTATGCCAGAAGAAACCCCGAGCAATTTGACCAAACCCAAAGGCGCTTTAACCGTATTTACGAGATTCAGGATGAGTTTAACCGTGTCGCCGACGAATTAATCGACACCATTATGAATACCCCGGAAGATGACCCGAAAATCTTAAGGTTAACTACCCGCCTTTATCAGCTTGAACATGAAGACAGCCCGATAATGGTCAACTTTGTAGCGCGTGCAAGAGAGATAGCGCGGTTTAATATAAACAGGAATTTACTGCGGAATATACTGGATAGAGGGCGTTTTTTCCTGGATATGGGAAACAGCGTAGCGGCTTTACAAGCATACGCCGAAGGCATGAATTTTATGCGCGAGGAATTTTTCTCATCGGGTTACGGGGATTACATCGAAAATGAAGTACGGCGGGAAACAGAAAGAGTGCATTCAATGGTTGCGGCATTCCAGCAGGCAAGCACACAAATGGGAACAATTGCAGCAGAATATACCCGTGCGGTAAATGCAGGAAACCTTGGGCAAATTCCTGAAATTACAAATCGTTTAGTACCGGCAATGGACAGGTTTATCGCTTTAAAACAAAACCTATACACTTCCGCATCTGTATTTGACAGGACTTTAAATCAAATACAGGAAACAAACCCTGAAATGCTAGATCGCAATCACCTTTCGTTTGTATCTTTGGTTGTGCACGGACGTCCTGAAGCATCGATACAGGAAGGTATGTTCGGCGCTTTTGATACTCACTGGAATAATACAATAGGCGGCATTTTAACTGCCATTGCAACACATGCCGAAAGAGGAAAAAACTCATCTATCGCCTCGATAAACTCTGCAGATTACCGCTCTGTCGCATCAACTTTGGACAGAATAGACAATTATATTAATTTGACGCCTTTATTTTTTAATAAAACCCAAGAACTTTTTGCCGGTGCAAACCTTCAGACAATTTCACTTTACGGCACTAATATTCTGCTTGCAGATATTCCTACTTATCTGGAATTGATGGCTTTGATTCAGGCAAACAATTTTCTTTTGCAGGCATCAAATACCGCATTACGCTTAAATGTTGACCGTTCATCACTTGTACGCTGGCAGGAAGGCAGAATAAGTACAGATGCAGCTTTAAGAAGCGAGCAGCAAGCTAGAAACACCATAACAGAATTGTTACGTGATATCGATACAATAAAAACAAATGCCAACAGGATAAACGATGAAATAAATGTCTATCATCAGGTTACTCACATTACAGATGCAATAAGAGCAATTGATACAATCCAGGCAAATTTAAATGCAGAAGATCTTCAGTCTGCTCAAAGATATTATGCAATCGCGCAGCACAGTCTTGATAATATTTTAGCAGAAAGGAGAGCACAGCTTGACAGCGGAATTAGTCTTCTTGACGGTCAAGTTCATACAGACGATGAAGGTTTATCTGTTACTTATCATTTCCCGAGCGAAGCATTGGATGAATTAACAACAATGCTTGCAGCATCATCGGGCGATATGGACAATGAACAATCTGTTTTTTCGCAATTTTTAAACGAAACAACCGCCATAGCAGATTCACCTGAAGTTGCGCATCTTCAAACAACAATAAACGAACTAATAAACATACACACACAGGGTGTTACACTTTCAGAAACCGCCCGCACAAGGTCAGGACAGGCAGAAGCCTTAAGACAGGAAGGGGATCGAAACTTCAGAGAAGCGCAAGCTGCCTATAACAGGCAGGACTATGAAGCTGCAAGAGATTTTATAACACGAGCAGATCGTAATTACAGCCAATCACTTGAAATACAGGAATCACCTTCCTTGCGGCAGATGCGTGACAGTCAATTTATGCATCTTGCGCAGTTAATCCGAACTGCAGAAAATGAACGAATACTGGTAGAAGTGCGGCAGCTTATAGACAATGCAAGAGATCAATATTACGGCGGAGAATTTCAGCAGGCAGAAAACAGCCTTACAAGAGCCAGAAGCAGTTGGAGCATAGCTTCCCCGGGTGAAGATCATGAAGAAATAATGATGTGGCTCGGTATTGTACGCACAGCGTTATCTGCAACATCGGGCAGGGTAATTCCTCCTACAGCGCCGTTGTACGCAGAAATGAGCCAGTTATTAAGCCAGGCGCAGAGAAATTATGAAGACGGCGTGCGCCTTATTAACGCGGGGCAAAGAACTCAAGGAATCGCAAGATTTGGAGAAGCGCAAGTACTTACAAGAGAAGTAAAATTATTATTCCCGATTAATCAGGAAGCAGGTCTTATAGATTTAAGAATTGAACAGTTTACTGACCGCGCGGCGTTTGACAGGGCTTTTGAACAGAGACTAAGAACAGCTATTGCAGGAACAGAACGCAGATCTATGGATGCGTTTGCAGACCTTCAAAACCTCGCGCAATTAAACCCAAATTACCCAAACATAAGACAAATTATAATCACTGCCGAAATTGCAATGGGTATTCGTCCGCCTCCTATATCACCTGCCGATATCGCCCGTTCAAGAGATTTGACGGCATCTGCAAGACGTATAATTGACAGCAACACAACAGCTCAGTATCAAGCTGCTTTAAATGATTTGACTGCGGCAATACGTTTAGACAGGGATAATACTGAAGCATCAAGATTAAGAGATATACTTGTAAGAAGAATACAAACTCCGACAAATCTGGTGCTTTCAGCACAGGATGAAGCGTCATACCAGCAGGCATTAAGCGCTTTCCAGGCTGGAAACAATCTTACAGCATTAACAATTGTAAACAGGCTTTTGCAGAATACGGCAAACCGCACCGTTACTAAACTGGTAGAATTACAAAGAAGGATACAGCAGGCTTCATTATGATTAAAAAACTATTATCTGTAATATTTTTATTTTTCACAGTATCACTTCTTTTTGCCAACGATCTTTTTTGGGAAGCGCCGGAACTATTCAATTCAAGAGCCGGTACATTTCCTGTAAGCGCTCATTCAGAGGCTTTTTCGGTTGTAGCATGGCAGGAAGTTACACCTAACGGAAACGGAAGCGCCGTTGGAGGCGGCACTATAAACGTTAATGTAGCGATTAAAGAAGTAGACGGACAATGGATACACAGGGGAACAGTCGGAGGTCCTTACCGCTTTTTAGGATCGGAGCCTTCAATTCTTTCCATAGCAGTTGATAATCAAAATAGAATTATTATAGCTGCTGCGGCAGGAGACGCTCAAACAGAAATATTAATTTCTTCGGACAGGGGAAGGAGTTTTAGAAAACAAACAATAAACTTGGGCGCTGAAAATTCTGTAGCTCCGCGTATTTATGTGCGCGCAGACGGAGGATTTTTACTTTTTGTCACAAGAGGCAGAGCCGAATCCCTTACTATTTACTATTCCAGATCCTATGACGGATTTACCTGGTCTAGCTTTCAGCCGTTTGTAACAGAAAGCGCTTTAACACTTAACTTTCTTCCGGCTCACGCAAGTGTTGAAATTCCAATAATACCGCGGGATGAAGAAACTGTAGGATACAGCATTTACAGAGATGTAGTATTTTTCCAATCACGAATTATGGGAGCGGAAGAACTGCCTGCATTCCAGCTCTTTTATAAAATAAGCGATGACGGCGGCATCACATGGACAGAGTCAAGGCGTTTTACGACATTTAACGATCCTATAATGGAAACGCAGGCAGCGCCTAACAGTTTTGACAATCAAAGACCTCATCTTTCAAGATACGGTGATAATTTTTTCCTGGTTTGGGAAAGGCGTTTTTCTACTCAATCACCTCATATTTACAGTGTAATGATCAATTCGTCGGGAAACAGAATAAGCGCTATTGAACGTATAAATGAAATGGAAGCATTCTGCCAAAATCCCATCAGTTTTATCTATAATAACACGCCAAGAGTTGTCTGGTTTGATAACCGTAACGGAAACAACAGGATATATTTAGCTCAAAGAGATTTTTTAAGCTGGACTAATACTGCTTTATCAAGCGCCGCAGCAGAGTCATCTTTTGCAAGACCGATTGTATGTTATGACGGAGCGTATATATTCTGGCAGACAACAGTTAGGGATTCAAACCGGATTTATGTACTGTCCCCTGATACCACCTGCCAAAGTCCTTTTATAACGGCATTGAACTTTGCTCCTTCACAAGCTAACAGAGCGGAAAGGGTTCGCGTTTCATGGAATATCCCTTCAGATACTTCGGGTATTGCAGGATTCTCATGGGCATGGAGTCAGGATATTGATGAAATGCCGCCGCAGGAAATTATGGTTTTCAATACCGGCAATATCCAGGATCGCACTCTTGAACATCATGCAAATACAGACGGAGAGTGGTATTTTACTGTGCGGGCACTGGACTACGCCGGCAACTGGTCAGACCCCGGGCGAGTTTTATATTATAGAAAAGGTTATCCGCCCGGTGAAGTAACAATCATTGAACCCGAGCTTGACGACAGGGGTTTTTTACTTTCCAGCAGTTTTGAAATGCAATGGGAGCCGTCAGACGATCCTTATGTGGCAGGATATACATGGACATTGCAATTCCTTGGAGCGAACGAAAACACATCAATTTTTTCTCCTCCGCAGAATATAATGGGAACGGAGACATCGGCTAGTTATGTAAATCAGGATAACGGCATTTGGGCGTTCACAGTCGCTGCAATTGATCAGGCGGGAAATATCGGACCGCCTTCAAGTTTAATAATCAGAAATAATAAATTTATTCCATATACAAGCGTTTCTTATATAGACGCTCATCAGGATGAGCAGGGTGTGCTTTCTGTCAGGATTGTAGGAAGAGGTTTTGCAAGCGGCGGAAGAGTAACATCTGTAGTATTGCAGCAGGAAGGACAGCCTGACGTTTATATAGAAAACTTTAACATAGTATCCGATCGTGAAATTACATTTATATCAGAAGATACAGACGAAGGCCGTTACAGAATAAGATTAGAACATTCGGTAAGAGGATGGTACATAGCCGATTCATTTATTCCTGTCGCAAGAACAGGAACGGTAAAATTCGGCGATTATTCAAGCCAATGGAGACCTTCCTGGTTACTGCGCCCGGGCGCTCTTTTAACAGTTAACCCAATTACAGTGCTTGCGTTGTTATTAATTATTTTCTGCGTACTTGGAATAATTGCCGCAATAAGAGGAATAGGAAACGTCATCACAGAAAGCGCGGCAATTAAACAGGAAGCGCAAGCAATTATCACAGGAGATTTTATGCCAACAGAAAAAAAACAAAGAATAGTACGGATTTACAAAAGAGGAAGAGGACTCAGATTCAAACTTGCCTCCTTTACAATCGGTCTTGTTCTCCTTGTAATTATTATGATATCAACACCAATGTATATATTGATGACCAATACCCAGCAGGAAACTTTGCTGAAAAGTTTGTGGGACAGGTCTAACGTTCTTCTGGAAGGAATATCATCGGGAGTAAGAGCGCACATGCCGCGTGCCATATCATCGGGAGGAGACGAAGGTGTACTGGATTTAATGTTCCTGCCGGCGCAATCTGCGGCAATTCCCGAAGCAAAATATATAACCATTACAGGTTATGGAATTAATTCGATACACACAGATCATGTTTGGGCATCAAACGATCCCAACATTGAATCAAAAATAGATACTATCGAACTGCGCCTTGGTGTATCAAGATATAACGATGAACATAAAGATTACTTTGATGAAGTAAGCGCCGAATATAACAGCATCGCCCAGCAGCAGGCTGGAGAAATTGCAGGAAGCATAAGGGATATGTTTGCCGAAGGCATCGCGCTTATGGATCGTTTTGATGATGAAGCCGACCGCCTGCGCCACGATATTCAGGTAACAATAAACGACAGGCAAATGAGGCTTAATGAAATACTTTCAGGAATTTCCAAAGACATGGGATCGTATCCTGAGTTTTCTTTGGACAGTATTTCCAGCGACGGAAACAGAACTTATATTTTCTATAAACCGGTACTGTTCAGATCAGGCGCTGACAATAACTTCTTCAGGGGTTTAATAAGACTGGAAGTCAGCACTGATATAATTATTGACGCAATCAATTACGGACAGGGAATTCTGCTTCGAACAATCGGAATTGTAGCGCTAATTGTTTTATTAATCGGAGTAACAGGCGCATTTATTTTCTCTACCGTAATTATTATTCCAATCAGAAAACTTGTAAAACACATCGAAGTAATCCGTGATACTGAAGACAAAACAAAACTATCAGGAACAGAGATTACAATTAAAACAAAAGACGAAATTGCAATCCTTGGAAATACAATCAACGACATGACAGCAGGGCTTGTAAAAGCGGCTCTTGCGGCTTCGGATCTCAGCATCGGTAAAGAAATACAAAAGAAGTTTATTCCGCTGGAAGTAGACAATCAGGGGAACAAACAATCGTACGGTTTTAAACATACGCCGAACCTCAACTTCTTCGGTTACTACGAAGGAGCCAAAGGTGTATCGGGAGACTACTTTGATTACAAGGACTTGGACGGGCGTTACTACGCAATGATAAAATGCGACGTAGCAGGAAAAGGAATCCCGGCTGCTCTTATCATGATTCAGGTAGCAACAATGTTCCTTAACTATTTTAAACAATGGAAGCCGAATGCAAAAGGAATGCGCATAGAAGAAGTTGTTTATCAGATTAATGATTTTATTGAAACACTTGCATTTAAAGGACGTTTTGCAGCCTTTACGCTTTGTCTTTTTGATTCGCAGACAGGAGTCGTCCGCTTCTGTAATGCAGGTGACAATGTTGTCCATTACTACGATGCTTCAGAAGAAAAACTGAAAGCTGTAACATTGCCGCAAACCCCTGCTACAGGAGTACTGCCCAACTTTATGATAGAAACTACAGGCGGTTATAATGTTCAAACTCTTCAAATTGATAAAGGCGACATACTATTGCTTTACACTGACGGTATCGAAGAAGGAAAAAGAAAATTCCGCGATCGCAGCTTTAAGGAAATAATCTGCACAGAAGGTCCTGTAGACACACCGCATGCAAACCATCTTTGCGGACAGGCAGATGAAGAGATGGGTCCGGATCGCGTAGAAGCAATCATCAATGCGGTTATGGCACGCACAACATATACTCTGCACAAGTACCATAACCCCGAAGAATCGCAGGAAGGACAAAGTGATTTACAGTTTGATTTTTCAACATGCGAAGGACGAGTGGAAGATGTTATCATGGCATTGATAGCTGTAGAAAAAATGTTCCGTTGTTACAAACCGGCAGACGCAGGCGAAGATTCGCGCGTATTAATAGAAAAGAAAGTAGACGAATTCCTTAAAAATCACTTTTTACAGTATAGACGTTATTGCTCGCACACAAGTGAATTCCTTGAAAATCCGGCATACATGTATTATACTCATATAAAAGAAGATGAGCAGTATGATGATTTGACAATACTTGGAATAAAACGAAAGTAAGTTTAATAAAAACTTATGAAGGATGGGAAAATATGAAGTTTAGTGAAAGAATGGTTGATTTGCTTGAACAAGGCTGGGAAGCGTCAAAAGAATTTGCCATAAAAACTGGCGCTAAAGCGCAAGACCTGGGTGAAAAAGGTCTTTTAATGTGGGATATAAAACAGCTAGAAAACAAGGCGCAAAAGTTCCTTACCCGTCTTGGCAATGAAGCATATAAAACTTTTACAGAAAATGACAAACCGGTAATTGAACGTGACTCAATAGAGATTAAAGCGCTGCTCGACGATCTTGCCATTATTAAAGAACAAATAGAAAAGAAAGAACAGGAACTTAAAAACCGCGGCTAAATTAATTTAATATCCCTCTTGCTTTTTTTCCGTATTTTTAGTAAAAATAGAAAGGCTCCAGGTTTTAAAACCAGTGAGCTTTGGGCCGCTAGCTCAGTCGGTAGAGCATCGCCCTTTTAAGGCGGTGGTCGGTGGTTCGAATCCAGCGCGGCTCAGAAAAAAAAGGAAATCTTAGCGCAAGCTGAGGTTTCCTTTTTTTATGCGCTGGATTCGAACCACTTATTCCGAAAGTTAAAGCAAAGGCGCACTGCTCAGGCTAAAGCCCTCGCGCATTTTCCATCCTGGGAACCGTTATTGTGCGCCACGCCGTGTTAATTTATTCATCCACACGCATACGCGTGCTTAATCGGGCGTAGCGCGGCTCAATGAAAAAAAGCTTCATCTTTAGATGAGGCTTTTTTAGTTTTTAGATATTACCTGTTTTATACTTATTGGCTTCCTGCGGGTTTTTATCCCGTATAAATCTATTTAAAATTGTATTTAAAAGCCTGATATCTATCGGTTTTGGGGCAAATCCGTCGAAGCCTTTTTGTTCAAATATTTTTTCATTACCGGCAAGTACGTTAGCCGTCAAAGCAATGATTGAGCCTTTATACCCCAGTTCCCGCAATTTTTGCGTTGTTTCTATTCCGTCCATTTTCGGCATCATATGATCCATAAATATTATGTCGTAACCTTTAACGCCGCTATCCATCAAGGATTTTACCTTTTCAATTGCAAGAAAACCGCTGTTTGCTGTTTCGACATTTAACTGGTACGGTTTTAAAAAATCTTCTGCAACAAAAAGATTGGTATGTACATCGTCCACTACCAATACGCTTCCATAAGGCATAGGTTCGCGGATAATTTGCTGTTTTTCAGATTGACATTCACCTATAAATGTAAAATTCTCTAAACGGTCTGCAACTTCCTGTCCGATTGGAATGTATTCTAAAGT
>WQYB01000011.1 GCA_009781475.1 Treponema sp. | reverse complement strand
TTAAGACGCGGTAATAAAGTTTATTTTGGCAAAGTCGCGGAAAAGGAAGTAGATTTTATCGCAGACGGACCAAAAGGAATAGAATATTACCAGGTCGCAGAAACTGTACGCGGAAGGCAAACATTAACCCGTGAACTTGATTCATTAAACGCTATCAATGATAATTTTCCAAAATTTTTGTTAACTCGTGATTATGAACCAAAAATAACTCATAATGGTGTTAAGCAGTTAAATGTTTTAGAATGGCTACTGGGAGAAGTTTAATAATATTCATATCCAAAAAGATAGTTTTTCTGCGATGATATACCTATGACTTCATTATCAATTAAATAAAAATAAAGTCCGCTTTCTGTAAATAACGAAATCCTTTCCAAATCATCAAATATATAAATTACGTTTTCTTTCGGACCATTTTCCAGTAAATATATTTTTGTTTTTTCTTTATATTCTTCTATCATTCTGGTGTTTTTCCTTGCAAGATAAGCATCATTAACAGTTAATTTATATTTACCGGCTAAATGTAAATATGAATTAGAATTATTATGATTATCATTCATAAAAAATAAATGACTGTAATCATTTGCAAGATTATCCCAAGCCGGTGATTGTAATCCGGATTGCCAGTAATATTTCGTTCTGAAAAAACCACCTTTTTCATTAAACCATATTTGCAGATCCATCCATTGAATAGATAATAATATAATTAAAAATAAAATAGATTTTTTAATTGAAAATCTTTTTATCATCCAGTAGATACAAAAAATGACAATAATATATACAATTGGCCATGAAAACCTTCCGGTTGATCTGAAAATACTCCATACCCAGTCAAATGGAGGTATTAATTGATATGTAAACAGCTTATATTCATTAAATGTTATTGTCGGAGAAAATGATAAAAATAAAAATGCAAAAAATAAAACATTAAAAGGTTTTATATATTTTTTGTCTATATTTAAATCAATTTTATTTTTCAGATAAATATGATTAGAAATAATAAATAATAAAGCCAGTATTATACCTAAACCTAAATAAGCATTACCTTCATATTGAAAATATCCAATCTGCGGTAAATCAGAAAGAAAAGCTGATTTTCCAAGCGGATTTATAAAAGCATTAATATTAGATGTAGCTTCATCTAAAAAAGTTTCTGCTGTATTACTTGCTCTGATAAAATTAAATGCTCCAAATAAATGCATTGTAATAATTGTAATAATTATTGATATTCCTAAAACAGCTATTTTTATCTTTCTTTCTTTAATAAAATAAATCCTGAATAATAAAAATAAAAACACCATCGGAATATAGTATATATGAATTGCAACAGCTAAAAATACCAATACCCCCCAAATTAAAATATGTTTTTTAAAACTGCGGTTATATTCTGAAAGACATTCCAGTATACATAATAAAATGATAAAATGCGCTGCTAGTGAGGTATGAAAAAATAGTCTAAAAAGCATTACTGTTGACATTATAATTAATGACGATCCTATTAATGCTTGGGTATTATTACCTCCAATCCTCTTTATAATTAAAACGCCTATTCCTCCCTGCAATATATAACAAAGGATTCCAAACAACCCAAAATATTGAAAATTTTCCGGTAATAATGGTGATATTATCTTGAAAATAACAGCAAAAAGCGGTATTGAATCTGAATAAATTATAGATATATTATAAGGATGTACTATATTATCCATTAAACCTATTGGAAAATACCATGATGAATTACGAAAAAGTTTCCAGCCAAGATAATGCTGAGATAAATCACCTCCAGTCATTAGCCAGTCTGTATAAGTGAAATCAAGTATTATAATTCCAAAAACATATATAAAAAATAAAGCTCCCATAATCCCGCCGCAAACAAAGCAAATAAATGACTGTGTATTATCAGAGATATTTTTATTTTGTGAAATTACAGATAATTTATTTTTTATCAAATCTATCTTTTCATTTTTTAAAAATAGATTTTTGTTTTTTAAAATATATATTATAATAACAGTTAAAAGGCAAACTAATGGAAAACGAAGTCTATCAAGAGAATTAAATACGGGTATATGGAGTATATAAACAATAAGATATATTATTAAAACGCTTAATAATAACCAAAAAGAAGCAAGTTTATTCTTTTTTACAAACAAAAGACAGAATATCACTATAAAATAAAACAAGAAATTATATCCGATTGAAAATAAATATTCATTCCATTTATCAAGACTAGAAAGATTTCTATGTAAAATAGCAGTTTCGATAAAATTAATAATAATATCCCGTACTTGCGGAATCATAATAATAACTGAAGCAAAAACACCAAATAGTAATATTATTAAAAAGGAATATTTAATAATTTTATTTCCAAGTAATTCATATATTTTCGCTGTCATTTTTTTCCTCTTTTTTAAATACAATAAATCTCTGCCCAAAATAATTTATCACGGTAAAAAAACACATCCCTGTAAATAAAGCAATATTTTCACGAATTTTTACTGAGTATCCGCTTAACAAGAAATTCATAACAGGTTTTGAAATACTGTAAGCCATCAAATATGAAATTGCAATAGTTATAACAAAAGCAAATACCATAAAAACCGACCAGTGTTTTACACTAAAAGTAAAATATTTATTTAAGAAAAAGCTTAAAATACTGGTAAAAACATAATTACAAGCTGAAGAAAACCAGTAGCTTAAATTCGCTGCGTTATAAAGCATAAACATAATAAAAGAACCTGTAAGCGTATTAATAATTCCAACAAGTATAAATCTAAAAAACCTTTTATCAAAAAATAATTGTAATTTCATTTAGCTTCTCTAATTATATACTGGGGTCGCTGCTTTACTTCAGAATGTATCTTTGCTATATATTGCCCTAAAATTCCAATCGAAAACAACTGGATTCCTGAACAAAAAAGTATTATACAAACAGTAGAAGCCCAACCATCAACAGGATCTCCCCATACTATTCGTCTAATAATAATAAAAATTATAAACACAATAGCGGTAATAAAAAGAAAAACACCAAATACAGATGCAATAGCAAGAGGTTTTGATGAAAAAGCAAATAATCCATCAAGTGAATACAGAAATAATTTCCAAAAAGACCACTTTGTATTTCCTTTTATTCTTTCAATGTTTTCATATTCATAATATTTTATTTTAAAACCAATCCACGGAAATAATCCTTTAGAAAACCTGTTACGTTCCTGTAATAATAAAAGAGCATCAAGGTATTTTCTGTTCATTAACCTGAAATCCCTTGCTCCGCTGACGATTTCTATATCAGTAACTTTTTTCATAAGTGAATAAAAAAGACGGGCAAAAAAAGAACGGATAGGGGGTTCGCCTTTGCGATCTACACGCCTTGTTGCAGCGCAATCATATTCGCCTGAAGTAACTGCTTCCAGCATATCAGGAATAAGAGACGGCGGATCCTGTCCGTCAACATCTATAGTTACAATGTAATCGCCTTGTGCTGCTTGTAATCCGGCAAGCATTGCTGCTTCCTTTCCGAAATTTCTTGAAAAAGAAATATAATGAATGCTATTATTTGAATCAGCAAGATTCTGGATAATATTAAGAGTATTATCTTTTGAACCATCATCTACAAAAATTATTTCAAACTGGTTATTAAGAGATTCACAAATTTTAACTGCATCTTTATAGAATACCAAAATCGATTCTTCTTCATTAAAACATGGAACAACCAATGAAATTTCAATTTTATTCAAAAATAATCTCCAGATTCAATAAAATTACCTAATAGGTCAATATGTATAATACTTCATCAATTAGATAATTGTCAATACCTAAAAGGTCAATAATATTAATTTATCAACTGGAAGGTAAGAAATGACCAATTTAAGACAAGTACTTGCTTTAAACATGAAAAAAAGAAGAAATTCGCTCGGTTTATCTCAAGCAAAGCTTGCAGAAAAAATGAATACCGCTACAACATATATCGCAATGATTGAACTAGAAAAAAAATTTCCGTCTGTAGAGATGCTTGAACGGTTAGCAGAAGCTTTAGAATTTGATACAACAGATCTTTTTTCTGTGAAGCCATTACCGGGTGATTCTATAAAAAAACTTCACAAATCTGTATTACTAGATTTTGAGAAAATAATATCTAAAAAATTAAAAGAATTGTAATCTACCTGATATTTATATAAAATCTTTCGATGTATGCGATTCTTCTGCGGGCTTCTTCAAAACGTCTGCTTTGAGGATATTCATTAATAAGACGGCGGTAGTAATCGAGAGAAAGAAGTATGTTTCTGTTAGGACTATTAGCTTCGTAAAATTGCCCTAATAACCAGAAGGCTTCGTCACTGCCGCCAGGATATTGTTCCATAAATTGATCGAGTAACGTTATTGCAGAGGTGACATTACCAGCGTCAAATGAACTTTGAGCTCTTTGTAAATATTGTTCCGGTGTTAATCTTTGCACAATTGGAGTTTCATCTTGAATAGCTGCTGCAGCCGGTGATGCAGGTATTTGATTTTGCGATACAACAGCAGAAGCGTCTGTTGCTGTTTGCGCATTATTTTGCGCGCCTTGTATGCCGGTTACAGAAGCAGGAGGTTGAGACGCAGAAGGCTGCGGTGATTCATTATTTTGCGCCAAAGGCGGTTCAACTTGAATTCCTGAAACAACAGGTTCTGTATTTAATCTTGAACCGCTTTGTAATAACGCTTCTTCTGCAGCAGTAGGCCATCGCGGCTGAGCTACTACCCTTCCGCGATCAACAGGAGGATTAAACCAGCCGGTGGTAGCAGAAGGCGCTTCTCCTACAATTACCTGAACATGATCGTTTAAAATATAATCTCTTATAAAATCCTGCCTGTAAAACTTTAACGCATAAGTTCCGGCTTCTTCCAAAGTAAAAATAAAACTCTGTCCGTCAGAATCATTTCGCCTTGAATTATAAACAATGCCACGTCTGGAAGCGAGTTCTCCCAAGTAAACCCAACCGCTTCCGCGAAAAGGAATTTCCAATGTTTGTCCTACAGTAGCTCTTACGATCCTGGAAAAAATAACATCATCTTGAGCAGTTAACGGCTCAATTCTGGCAGCAGGAGCAGATGGTAAATTAGGAAACGGTTCACTGCGAATATTTTGTGTTTCTTCGACAGCTTCAACAGGTAACACCGGTACTGCTGTTTGAGCCGGCGGAGTCTGTACCGGCGCTGGAGGCGGAGTCGCTTGAACCGGAGGAGGTGTTTGTACTTGCGGTGAAGGAGGCGGCGATTGAGTAACAGCTTGTGGTGGTGTTTGCGGCGGTGAAGGAGGCGGTGATTGAGTAACAGCTTGCGGCTGCTGCGTTTGCAGCGGCTGTGTAGTCACAGGTTCTGCCGGCGGCTCTTCAATCGTTATTACTATTTCCGTTTCGTCCTCAAAATTATTTTCATTTAATCTTTCGCCGCTATCAATTAATCGCTGTTCCAGTTCATTCAAACGCTGTCCTCTATCAGCTAAAAGCCTTTCTAAATCCATCAATTGCTGTTCTAATTCAGATAAGTTTTGTTCTATATATTCAGATTCATCTGCCGGCTCATAATTCTCCTGTGTTAATTCAATCATTTCTGTTTCATTTATCTCTAAAATAAATTCATCTATTTGTTCATCAAACTGAGAATCAGAAAGTTCAATTGTTTTCTCAGCTTCATCAAGATTGTTAAAATCAGTTTTTGCATTTCTTGGTGTTCCGCGGCATGAAAATACTGTTAATACAGAAAATAAAAACAAAGAAAAAATTAAATACTTCATGGAACACGCTCCAAAAACGTATCAATAGCAGCTTCTACTTTTTCACGCCATTGTTCCTCGCCGAAACGCAGCGGATCCTGCCAATGCTCTAAAGCATCCTGTTCATTCCAGCTTGTCCTCCGCTCTCTTTCCAAAAGTACACCCGGTAAATAGTCAGGTTCATCAGGCAGGAACAGCTCTCCTGCGGGGATCGGTACAAATATTGTCATTCTTCCGGGCTGTTCATTAATTTCTTTTTTTTGGTTATTTCCTATTGACAGTATTACAGAGAATGTAAGAAGAGCCGCAAACACAACAGTACAAATAACGGCGAGCTGCCGTTTCTGCACGGCAGTCAATTTATGAAAAAAATCCTGAATAAAGTGAATGAATTTTTCCAATTTCCCCTCATCAATATTATAACAGATTAATGCAAATTATGCCAAGTTATTGATAAAAGCTGTTTTTTCTGTTATTGTTTGAAAATGAATGAACGGCTGATTTCCATGCTTAAAAGATACGAAGAATTAAACGATCTGATTCAAGACCCGTTATTGGTAAAAGATCAAAATAAATACCGAAGCGTAATGAAAGAACATTCCCATTTATCTGAAATTGCACAAGCGCATAAAAACATTGAAGAACTTGAAAAACAGACAGACGGGGCAAAAACGCTCATTCATGATGAAAAAGACCAGGAAATGAAGGAACTTGCGCGTGAAGAATTAAAAGAACTTGAAAATAAACTTGAAAGCCAAAAAGAAAAATTAAAGATTTTACTTATCCCAAAAGATCCGCTGGATGAAAAAAATATAATAATGGAAATAAGGGCGGGAACAGGCGGTGAAGAAGCTGCGCTTTTTGCATCTGACCTTTATCGTATGTATTCCCGTTTTGCCGAAAATAAAGGCTGGAAATTTGAAATAATGAATTCCAACGATACCGAGCTTGGCGGTATAAAAGAAATAGTTTTTTCGATAAGCGGCAGTAATGTTTACGAAAACCTTCGATATGAATCAGGAGTTCACAGAGTGCAAAGAGTTCCGGAAACTGAAGCCTCAGGACGAATTCATACATCGGCAGTAACGGTTGCAGTCTTGCCGGAAGCTGACGAAACAGAAATTGATATAAAACAGGACGATCTTCGCATCGATGTAATGCGTGCAGGAGGTCCGGGCGGACAATCTGTTAACACCACTGACTCTGCTGTGCGCATAACACATCTGCCTACAGGGATTACTGTACATTGTCAGGACGAAAAGAGCCAGATTAAAAATAAAGCCAAGGCAATGCGGATACTTAGAGCGCGTATTTATGAAGCGGAAGCGGCAAAAGCGGCAGCGCAAAGAGCCGAAGCTAGAAAGAGCCAGGTAGGTTCAGGGGATCGTTCTCAAAGAATCAGAACATATAACTTTCCCCAAAACCGTTTAACAGATCACCGGATAAACCTGACATTATATAAACTGGAACTTATAATGCAAGGCGAAGCAGCAGAGTTATTTGATGCGCTCAAACTTTCGGCAAAAGAAGAATTACTTCAAAGCTCTGCGGGAATGTCAAATGAATCTTTTGACGATAGCGATGAATCTTAAAATGCCATGCTGATACGCGAGGCAATCGCTCAGGGAAGCGCCGATTTAAAATTTGCCGGTATTAAAACACCGGGTCTTGATGCTTCTCTTTTACTTGCACATATTTTAAAAATAAGCCGCACCTCGCTGATTGCCGCAGGAAATGAAAGATTATCAGAAAAAAACTGCGCTTTATTTTGTGAACTTATCGAAAGAAGATGCAGCGGTGAATGTGTTGCTTATATAACCGGTAAAAAGGAATTCAGGGATCTTGATTTTATTGTAAATAAATCCGTATTGGTTCCAAGACCGGATACAGAAACGCTTGTAGAAGCAGTTATAGAAATAATAAGCAAACTTGATAAAAACGAAACACAAATAAATGTTTTGGATCTGTGTACCGGCAGCGGAGCAATTGCCATAGCGTTAAAAAACGAAATACCGGAGCTTGAAATATATGCTGCAGATATTTGCGCTGACGCACTTGAAGTAGCGAAACAAAACGCAGATAATCTTCTTGGTTATAACAAAATTCACTTCTATCAAGGAAATTTATTTAATGCTCTTCTCAATACTACCCTCCATACTCCGCGAAACGGTGAAAATTCTTCGCACAAATTCTCTCTTATCGTTTCCAATCCGCCGTACATTCCTTCCGGCGATATACAAACATTATCAGCTGAAGTACAAAATGAACCGCATCTTGCTCTTGACGGAGGAGAAGACGGCTTGGAGATCATAAGGCGGATTATAGATGAAGCTCCCGAAAACTTGCAAAAAGGAGGTTTCCTTTTGCTGGAAGCCTCACCGGATCAAATGGAAAGTATAGCCATATTACTTGAAAAAAATGGTTTTAATGATATAAAATTATATAATGATCTTTCAGGATCACAAAGAGTTATAGGAGGCAAACTTGAAAAATAAATTCTTTATTTTATTATTAATTACATTTATATTTTATTCTTGTGATCCAAAACCATTAATACCGGAAACTGAACCCGGATTAGAAATAACAGAAGAAGTTCTGCCGGATTATACTGTCACTTTTGTTGCAGCAGGTGATAATCTTTTTCATGATACGATAATAAATAATTTTTTTATAAACGGAACCCATGATTTTTCTCCAATTTATACAGAAGTAAAAAGTATTATTACGAACGCCGACCTTGCATTTATCAATCAAGAAACAGTTATGGCAGGGACTAGTTTTGGTTATTCGGGTTACCCGCTTTTTAATACACCTCAATCATTAGCTAGAACACTCGCTGACACTGGTTTTGACATTGTTAATATTGCAAATAACCATGCAATGGATAAAGGAAGAAACGGATTATACGCTACACTTGATTTATTGGATACGATAGAAGAGTTTACAGTTATAGGCGCACGTAAAGAAGGTGAAAGCGCACGTATAGTAGAAAAAAATAATATAAAACTGGGGTTTTTATCATATACATACGGTTTAAACGGGATTCCTTTACCAAGAGATAATCCAAATCTTGTTTCTGTTATAGACAGGGAAAAAATGGCTTTGGAAATTAATGCCCTGCGTCCGTTATGCGATTTTTTAATTGTTTCGGTGCATTGGGGAGGCGAATATCTTCTGCAGCCAGACAGGGATCAAACAAGCCTTGCACAATTTATGGCTGAGCATAATGTAGATTTGATTATCGGACATCACCCTCATGTACTCCAGCGGGTAGAAACCATTACTTTGCCTGACGGAAGAAAAACATTATGTTTTTTTTCACTTGGTAATTTCGCTTCAAACCAAAGAGAAAGAGAAAGAGTCATCGGCGGATTGATGGTTTTAACTTTTACAAAAAGCGCTTATTATCCTTTTGAACTTTCCATTTCTGACATCGGAATGATTCCGGTAGTAACTCACTACGAAAGCGGTTTTAGAAATACGAAATTATATCCTTTATATATGTATACCGATGAACTTTTGGAAACACACGGTTTGAGAAGTGCAGGCAGCCGTCTTACGATGGACTTTCTTTATACAGTAATGGAAAGGTTAAACACAAGAATTATAATGTACAATCCTTTTTTAAAATAATGTATACTGACTGCCACTGCCACCCTTATGATCTTGCAGAAGTTTTTAAAGAATACGATGAAGAGCGAAAACGCCTTGGAGTATTAGCCGCAGCAAGCTCTTGTTTCATTGAAGAACTTGAATATATTAATGATTCATTTATTCCCTGTTTCGCCATTCACCCGCAGCTGCCTGCCATGTACATAAAAAACAATGAGCTGCAAATAGAAAAAAAACTAAATGAACATCTGCAAATAATAAACAATCTTGCAAAAGATAAAAAAATATCTGCAATCGGCGAATGCGGTTTTGATTTATTTAACGATTTATATAAAGAGACAGAATCATATCAAGATAAGATTTTCGCATCTCAATTGGAAATAGCTTTGCAATATGATCTTCCCATTGTACTTCATGTACGCAAGGCAATGTTTAAAATATTTAAGCTGTCAAAATTTTTATCCAAATGCAAGTCTGTTATCTTTCATTCATGGTCAGGTACTTATGAAGAAGCTGCTTCACTTCTTAACTGCGGTGTAAATGCCTATTTTTCATTCGGTAATACAATAAAACTTAATCACAAACAAGCAATACGAAGCTGTTCATTACTTCCGGCAGACAGACTCCTTACAGAGACAGACGCTCCATACCAGCCGCAGCGGGGAAAACAATTTTCAAGCTGGAGTGACCTTCCGTTAATACTTGAAACTGCGGCAGCATTGCGAAGTACAGTAGGAAATATTATTACAAAAGATGAACTAGAAAAACAAATTGAATTAAACTTTAGAAAAGTATTTCATTAAAATATTTAACCACGAACCACATTCACCCAGCACCTAAAACTTAGGTGCTGGACAAGCCAACACGAACCTGCAATTCGATATCGAAGCTAACTTTCGTGCTTTTCGTGTATTTCGTGGTAAATGAATTTTGTTAATCTTCTTCTCCGTCTTTTCCATCTATTTCATAATCGGCAAGTTTGCGGATTAGTGTTTTTCTTCCTATATCCAATATTTCTGCTGCTTTACTTTTATTGCCTTTGCAGTAAGAAAGGGTATCATGAATAATTATTTTTTCACATTCTGCCATATTTACGCCAAGCCTTATATTTATCCAGCCGTCATCTTCGGCATTACGGAAAACAGGCGGCAGATCATCGACAGTAATTATTTTCGATTGACACATAACAACTGCGCTTTCGATACAATTGCGAAGTTCACGGATATTTCCAGGCCAGTCATAAGCATAAAGGCGCGACCGCACTTTTTCATGTATACCTTCGATTGTTTTTCCGTTCTCTTGCGCAAATTCTTTTAAAAAGGCTGCAGCTAAAACGGGAATATCGTCTTTTCTTTCACGCAGCGGCGGGACATGAATATTTACCACATTCAGGCGAAAGTATAAATCATCTCTGAAACTGCCTTTTTCTATTTCCAGTTTTAAATCCTTATTGGTAGCGGCTATAATTCTAACATCTGTTTCTATAGTTTTTTCTCCGCCTACCCTTTCAAATTTCTTCTCCTGTAAAACACGTAACAGTTTTATTTGAATATTTTGATCTATTTCACCGATTTCATCCAAAAATAATGTTCCGCCTGAAGCAAGCTCGAAACGGCCTCTTCTTTGTGAAACAGCCCCTGTAAATGCTCCTTTTTCATGTCCAAATAATTCGCTTTCCAGTAAAGACGAAGAAAGTGCCGCACAATGGACTTTAACAAGCGGCTGATCCTTTCTTGGAGATAATTCATGAATTGCATCTGCGACAAGCTCTTTTCCAACCCCGGATTCGCCTGTTACTAAAATTGATGCTTTTGTCGGAGCGACTTTATTCATCGTATCAAAAACATCTTTCATGTTACGGGAATTGCCGATTATTGATTTGAATTGTTTTTTACGCTCAAGCTCTTCTTCCATTCTGCGGTGCTGGAAAAATAATTCCCTTGTTTCAAGCGCACGTTTTACTTTTAATGAAAGATGATCGAGGTCTACAGGTTTGGAAAGAAAATCCCAGGCTCCTTCCCTCATTGCTGCTACAGCGCTTTCAACCGTGCCGTGTCCTGTTAAAATAATCACAGGAAATCCCGGAGCCCTTGCGATTATTCGCCGCATTAATTCATCCCCTGAAATACCGGGCATTTTTAAATCTGTAACAACAAGATCGATATCACCGTTTGTAAAACGATTCCATCCTTCATCGCCGTCAGCGGCGCATACTACTTCATACCCGTCACTTTGTAAAAACTCTGCAAGTCCTTCGCGGATATTTTTTTCATCATCAATTACCAGAAGTTTGAAATTCATGTTTTATTTTCTCCGTTATATTCTAAAAAACGAGTATCTTTTTGAGGCATAGGAAGAATAATTTTAAACTCTGCACCCGTTCCAGGCATGGAATCCACGGATATTTCACCATGGTGTTCTCTTATTATTTTATACACTTGAGTAAGCCCTAATCCAGTCCCTGTTTCGGTTGTCGTAAAATACGGTTCAAATATTTTACCCAAATTTTCCTTACTTATACCTATTCCTGTATCACAAACAGAAATTCTTATTTCGTTATCGGCATAATTGGTAGCAATAGTAAAAACTCCTCCCTCCGGCATGGCTGTTTGAGCATTTTTTACAAGATTTAAAATAGCCTGTTTTAAAAATCTTTCATCTATTAAAATATTCGGCAGGTTTTCATCAAGTTCCAAAAAACAGATAATATTTAATTGTTCCATTTCGTACCGGACAAAATCCATTATCTGAGAAATTAATTTATTAATATTACCTTCGCGCAATTCAAGATTCATCGGGCGGACAGCAAAAAGAAAATCAACAACAATACGATTAAGCCTTTCTACTTCCTCTTTTAAAACATCAAAATATTTGTCAAAAGACAAATCAATACTAACTTCGTCTTTTTTTTCAAATGAATTTATTTTTTTTGCCAATGCTTTCTGTAATAATTGCAGATGAATTGAAATTGAACCTAGCGGGTTTTTTATTTCATGCGCAACACCTGCCGCCAGGGTTGTAAGGCTTGCAAGGTTTTCCGCTCTTCTAAGCCGCGCTTCGTCTTTTCGTTTTTCTGTAATATCATCAATATAAATAAGTGTTCCTGTTATTTGTTTATCCTGCACAAGCGGAACAACATTAACAGATAAAAGCCTGTTTCGCCCCTGATTTTCAATATCGATCTCCATGTCTGAGACCTTTTCCCTGTTTATAATAATGTTTTTGAATGCTTCGACAATTTTATCGTCTTTTATTGCCGATTTTAATTTCATTCCTTCTGTATAATTCATAGGTATTAAACGCTGAGCGCATTTATTTACCATAATAAGATTATACGCTTCATCACAGACAAGAATACCTTTATCGATTGAATCCAATACATTTTCTAAAAGACCTATCTCGCCTATAGCTGAAATTAAAAGTTCCCGGCGCTTTTCTTCATTTAATTTATCCAGCTTTTTCAAAATACGCCGGAAAAAATCAACCATAAAGCCCTCTTATTAAATCTTTTTTTAAATTAAAATAAAATTTTTCCAAAGCCGATGCCGCATTTATATTTAATATTTCAACTGCTGTTACCGCTTCGTCTGCATGTTTTGAAAATATTTTATTACACATTATTCCCTGCGGATCATTTGCAAGGCGTGTAACATCATTTACTAATTCAAGGCAAATTTTAATAAAATGAGAAAAACAGTCATTGTCAAAATTTCCGCTTTTTGAAACAAGTGTTTTAACAATAAATATTCCTTTTATTGAAGGTTCAAAACCGGCTTCTTCAGCTATTGGCGCATAACGCATCCCCAAAGAGGTAACAATCTGCGGAATTGTTTTTATGCCTTTTTTTTTCATGGAAACAGAAACAATTCTCATTAACGAAACAATAAACCACGCAGCAAGCGGATATAAAACATCCGTCTTTTGCGGCATAAAAGAATTTAAATAAGCGCTTACAAGCGAACTGCCGCTTTTTAGCAGTTTTTCATTTACAGTATCCTGAAATACCCTTCGGATAACTTCTTTTTCGCTTTCTTCATTTCTTTTTAAAAAACGATAAGGACGCAGACGCGATAAAATTGTAGGTATAATTGCCTCACGTCTTTGTGATGTAAGTACAATATTTACAGAAACAGGCGGTTCTTCAAGAAGTTTTAAAAGCGAATTACGTCCTTCCTCCCTCATGTCTTGTGCATTTTCGATAATTAATGTTTTATTTTTACCGCAAGGAGCTAACCTGCACCAATAAGATGCTTTTCTTATCTGCCCTATCGGGATTATATTTCCAATTCCATCATTTTCTAAAGTTAGAGCATCTTTAATCAATGAATCACATATTTTTTTTAAAGTTTCATTATCACAATTTTGTGAACTTACCCAAAATTCACCTAACTTTTCATCAAAGGCTTGCAATACAGAAGATATTTTTGAAAGTTTTGGATCATCTTCCATAAGAACCGGAGAAAAACGAAGCAGTAATTTACGAAGTGATCTGAAAAAAAGATGTTTTACGCCGGCATTCGAAGGGTTTCGTAAATATGCATTGTAACAGGCATTTATTTCTGCAGAAAAAGAACGGTTTCCCAATACTAAAAGATCATCGTGCTGCAGATAACGGTGATTTTCACATGAAGAACAAGTACATTTCCATGCCGCATCGTTTTCACAAGAAAGCACACGAGCCAGTTCCAGTGCAGCGCTGCTCTTTCCCAAATCAGGCTGTCCGAAAAATAACATGGAAGGTGCATTACGGTTATTTATAATATCATCACGCAATTGGAGAACAGCACCTTGATCGATAATATTTTCAAACATCCGCAGCTCCAAGCGATTCTGTTATATTTTCTTTTCCTGTAATAAAAGGAAGCAAAAGACGCGCAAAAAAACTATTATTTAAAATATTGGAAGAATCAAAAAGCGGCTGAACTTTTAATAAAAATAATACTAAACTTACAAATACTATACCCTCTGCCAATCCAAAAATAATACCTAAAAAACTGTCAGCGCTTGTAAGGCTGATTTGATCGATAATATTTAAAAGCATTTTTTCCAATAATTTAATAACGGAATATACTATAACAAATAATAATAAAAAAGCAATAATTTCTGCTATAATTTCTGATTCAGGCAGAAATTTTTCTTTTATAAAAGCACCGCCGTTTTTATAGAAATATAATGAAGCTAAAAGACCGAATACAATACCTGCCATCGATAACAGTTCACTTACAAAACCTTTAAGATAACAGCGGATCATAAAAAGTCCTATTAGAGCAACAAAAACAATATCAATGATGGAAAAAGTCATTTTCCTGCTCCGCCTGTAATTTTTTCATAAAGAATACCTGCTATTATTCCTGCGCCGTCTTTTTCTCCAATCTTTGCCGAGGCAGCTGCCATCGCTTCCTTTTTTTTATCATCATTAACAATGATATTTACAGCTAACATTAATTCCTGTATATCGGCATTTTCGCTGTCAGTATAAGGTGAAGATAAAACTTGAGCGGCTCCTGCCTTCTGGAAAAACTCTGCATTTTCAATTTGATCTCCTCTTGTACCCCTTCCTCTTAACGGCAAAAGCAGCATTGGTTTTCCTAAAACTGCCCATTCCCAAATTCCCGCTCCGCTTCTTCCCAGAATTAAATCAGAGGCTGCCATTACATGAGGCATTTCTTCTTTTATATATGGAAAAGGTTTGTACCGATCTGCTGCCGGAATGTCCCACGAAAGGTTTGGTCCTGTCTGATGCACAACTGTATACAGTTCTGTTAAGTGCGGTAAAGCAGCTTTAACTAAATCGTTTATTTCTTTTGCACCCTGACTGCCTCCTAAAACAAGCAGCACTTTAGTATCATCTTTTATTCCCAAAAAAGTTCTGCCTTTAGCTGCATCTGCATTTCTAAAATCAGATCTAACCGGATTACCGCTTACTGTTATCCGGTCACGAAGTTTCTGCGGAAAAAAACGAATAGTATCTTCGTAAGCTGTAAATATTTTTCCGTTTTTATTTACAAAACGAGTATTTAATTTAGTGGCTAACCCCGGGCTATAATCCGATTCATGTGTAAAAACTGAAATGCCAAGCGAAGAAGCTGCAGCGCATGGCGGAACACTAACAAAGCCGCCTTTGGAAAAGAGCAATACAGCTTTTTGCTTTTTTAGAATTTTACGCGAGGCAAAAAATCCGCCTGTAACTTTAAATAAATCTATAATTGTACGCAGAGAAAAATAACGTCTTAGTTTTCCTGAAGGCACTCCGAAAAATTCAATTCCTGCTGCTTCCACAATGGAACGATCCATCCCGGCAGAAGAACCAATCCAAAATATCCTAAACTTACTGTCTTTTATTTCACTGCTTATTAACTGTTTTTTTAATTCCGCAGCCACCGCAAGCCCAGGATATATATGCCCTCCTGTCCCTCCGCCAGTAAAAGCGATACTTACCATTCGGCAATTATAACATGTATCTATTTTTTAACCAACTCACTGATACCTGTTACCAATCCTGCCAAATTCTGTATTTCTGACGGAATTATAATTTTAGTTGCATGACCATCTGCAACTTTTTGCAGGGTTTCAAGACTCTTTAGTTTGATTAACGGATCATCGGCATTTACGCTCTTTAACATGTTAAGACCGTCTGCTGTGGCTTTTTGTACATTAAGTATCGCCTGCGCTTCACCTTCGGCTTCACGAATGGCTGCTTCTTTTGCAGCTTCGGCTTGTAAAATAACAGCAGCTTTTTCAGCCTCTGCTTTTAAAATTGCAGACGCTTTTTGTCCTTCGGCAACAAGAATTGCAGATTGTTTTTCACCTTCTGCTTTAAGAATTAATTCGCGTCTTTCGCGTTCGGCTCTCATCTGTTTTTCCATCGCTTCCTGTATACTTCTTGGAGGAGTGATGTTTCTAACTTCAACACGGTTTACTTTAATTCCCCAAGGGTCTGTCGCATCATCTAAAACCGTTCGCATTCTGTTATTTATCATATCGCGGCTTGTAAGTGTTTCATCAAGTTCAAGTTCGCCGATTATATTTCTTAAAGTAGTAGTTGCAAGGTTTTCTATAGCGTTCATCGGATTACAAACACCGTATGTATAAAGTTTTGGATCTGTTATCTGCAAATAAAGAACAGTGTCGATCATCATTGTAACATTGTCTTTTGTAATTACAGGCTGCGGAGCAAAATCTGCCACCTGCTCTTTTAACGTAACACGGGCTGCAATTCTGTCTATAAAAGGAATTTTTACATGAATGCCTGTACTCCATGTTTTATCATAAGCGCCAAGCCTTTCTAATACAAACGCATTTGACTGTGAAACAATCCTGATATTTGTGATTATCACTATCAGAATAAACGCGATTAATACAATTACTACTCCTGGCATAATAAACTCCTAATTTATTTTTTAGTTTTCGTTTTTTTCATTATTTTCAATATTCTGCAAAGCCCGAACAATCGCCTGAACACCTTCGATTTGTACAATTTCGCACTTTGTTCCTTCGATTAAAGGTGAGACAGTCCCTTCTTCCAATCTTGCAGACCAAATCTGTCCGCTTACTTTAATTTCACCTCTGTCAAACTCTGTTATTTGTTTAACAACTAAAGCGTGTTTTCCAATAAGGCTGTCAACATTGGTTTTTGTTTTACCTATTTTAAATTTTTTTAACGCAATCGGGCGTGTAAAGATAAGAAAAATGCTTGAAAGAATAAGGAAAATCAATATTTGATACGGTAATGGTATTGGCAGAAAAGATAAAAAAACCATAATAAAAGCTGCTAAAGCAAACCAAATAGTTGTAAGCCCCAGAGTAAGACCTTCGATAACTGCGAATATAATAACCAGAGCCACCCAAATCCAGCGGGGGTGAACATAACCAAAATCAAATAGCATATCTTATTTTAAAATCGATAAAATAAAATGTCAATATGCAAATAATACTATCCTGACATAATTACTGTAAGCAAAACAGCTACATAGTGACAAACGGCTGCACATAATACAAATAAATGCCAAATGGCATGATTATTTGGTATTTTTTTAATAAGATAAAATATAGTTCCCAGCGTGTAAAGACCTCCGCCTATTATAATCATAATAATTACAGGCGTCGGCAGAGTTATAAAAAACATTCTTCCGCCGACCAATAAAAGCCAACCCATCGCTATATAAATTAATGTGCTAAGCAAGTTCCGTCTTTTAAAAAATAATTCAAAAATAATACCAAGAATCACTAAAGACCACTGTATCGAAAGCAGAGTAATGCCAAAAGGATTTAACATGTATACAAGTAAAAAAGGAGTATAAGTGCCGGCAATTAAAATAAATATGGAAACATGATCACAGATACGCAGTATTTTTTTTGCATATTCATTTTGAGTGCTGTGATAAAGCGTACTGAAAACAAAAAGCATTAAAAAGCTGAACGCATAAATTGTCGCGCCTACTATACCGGCGACATTTCCGGTTCTAGCTCCTATGGCGGAAAGAATAGGTATGGCGGCTATTCCGAAAATTACGCCTATTCCGTGAATTAAAGCGTTTACAATTTCTTTATGTAAACCATCATTGGGTTTAATTTCTTTCATTACATATTATGACACACAAGGATTTGTTTGGTTGCGGATGGATTGAGAAAAACAGGTTATTGTTTGTTTAAATTGTCCGCGGATTAAACAGTTAATAAAACAATAAATAGCATTGGTTTTTTCATATCTTTCTCCTTGTTTTATAATTATTTTTATGGTATATTAAACCTATGACTATGGAACAAATGATAACTATACCTTCTGACCATCGGGTGTTTTTTGAATTCCTTGCACCAAAGGAAATTCCGGCAGGACCTGCGAAAGTAGAACTAAAGGTAACTCCGGTTATAGAGAAAAAGAACAAACCTGAACCAAATATTAGTAAGGATTCTGTTTTTTCTAAAGGCTCCGCCACACCCATTTCGGATTCTCTTTTAGGAATACTTTCCCATGTTGGCGATATCACTATAGAAAAGATCAGAGAAGAAAGACTAACTAATAAGTATCTCAAATGAATGTTCTTGTTATTGATGCTGTTCAATATACTGTTGCTAAAGAAAATGGTATTACCCATATTATCACCAGAAATAAAAGTGATTATGAAACTTCCGATATTAAATGTTTGAGCCCTGAAGATTTTATAGCTTGCATTGAAAGTTAAATCTTTTATCATTATTCCGCTTTTTCTCCCACACTAAAAAACCCGGATAGTAATGGTTTTTTTATATCTTTCTCCTAAAAATTAATTTCTATTTTTTTACCACGAACCACACGAACCATCACGAAAAACGAGAGTTTTCGAACTACAGGTTCGTGTACGTGCCGAAGGCACGATTTCGTGTGGTTTGTGGCAAAATTCTTCATTGTATTTTTTCCATAACATTAAAAAACCCGAATAGTACTGGTTTTTTCATGATTTTCTCCTAAAATAATTTTTCTTTACTTTTTACTGGGAATTTGTTATATTAAATTTTTGAATATAATTGTTGAATTTAACCCTTCTGCCTTTAAACATGGCATCAAAGAAGAAGCAATTCGAAAAGCTATGATTAATGTTGTTTTTGATGATATTTGGGATGATGTTAATGACAAACATTTGCTTTTGGGATTTGATAACAATGGTAATTTGCTTGAAATAATGTATAATATTATAGATGAACAAACTGTTAACGTATTTCATGCAATGAAATGTCAAAGTAGCTACTATCATTTGTTGAACAAAGGAGGTAGAATATAAAATTATGGCAAGAATGACTGATGAAGAAGCCGATGCTCTTGATGAACTGGTAACAAAAAACCCTCCAAAAGTATCTGGTGATGGAAAAAGTGGATTTTTTATGAAACATAAAGGAAATGTTGTAATTCTTGATGATGTATCATCTACATGGCTTCGGGTAACTTCCGAATCTACCCATAAAACACCTTCAGACATCATCGGTGAAATGATACGAGAAAAAATAGCTGTCGCTGTATAATTTATCGATTTCATTAAAAAAAAATTTCTCTCACACTAAAAAACCCGGATAGTAATGGTTTTTTCAAAATAATCCTTCCTTGTTTTTGATTTTTATATTATATTAGATACATGATTGTAGAACAAATAATTGATATTCCGGCTAATCGCCGAATTACTCTTGAAATTCCCAAAACAATCCCTGAAGGAAAAGCTATATTGACTTTTAAACCTGCTAATAAAACACAAACTACTGTTACACACAATTTGCATATTGAAGATATCAGAAAACTTCTGCAAAAAGAAATGATTGATAAAGGAACCGTAGAATTGCCAGCATCCAATGGTGATGGCTGGGAAGCTCATGTCAGGGAGCGTTATGCCGAATCTTGATACAATTTACTCCCAACCACCAGCTCTTCTATTTAAACCTCCATTCATCAAAGTGAAATAGGTGACATCGCAAGTATCTCGCCAGTTAAAACATCAATAGCTTTTATAACCAACCTTTTTTGCGAGCCTGTACCGCTGATGTTTCCCGTAATAACCACGTTTGCGCTGAGAAATTTACCAATTGAGACAATTTCATCATCATCGACATAACCTGATAATTGGAAATCTTGTTCCGCTAACACTGCATTAATATCCCGTCTGTCTACAATGGTGTATCTTCTTGAGTTAACAAAAAGAAGAGTAAGTTCATCAAGATAATAATTTTCTTCGGCTGGATCTGATGCGCTAATATTGATAATGGCGATACGAGAACGTAATGGAATATGTTCGCATAATGAATCAAAAGCTTGCTTAATAACCTGTTCGTCAAAACCTTCTTGCCTGAAAAACGTAAAACGTGTAAGGGAGCCGTTAACGGCAGGTCTTACAACAATGTTAAACGCATTGTTATCAATAAAATTTACTACGCTTGTCCATTGAATATGGTTTTGGTAAGTAATTCTTGCGTTCCTAAAAATTGCATTAATTCGTAACATTGTGCCATCCCATGACCAGTTTCCTGTTGTTTCCTGCTCTGCTCTGTCGTTAGTCATTTTAATAACACAACTGCCGTCTGCCGAAAGGTTTATTCTATAGGTGTCGAATGAACGATTATATTCAACTGTGGCGACCCATGTCCCAACCAGTTGATCTCTGCTTGTGGGAGAAGCTGAAAGGGATGTGAAACCCAGCAAAATGATTAAAGAAAAAAATATAGCTTTTTTCATGATTTACTCCTTAACATTCTAAATTTTTGTGGTATAATAAACTTATGACTATGGAACAAATGATAACTATTCCTTCTGACCATCGGGTATTTTTTGAATTTCTTGCTCCCAGGGAAATTCCGGCAGGGCCTGCGAAAGTAGAATTTAAGGTAACTCCGGTTATAGAGACACAAAATAAACCCGTACCAGAAAGCAGTAATCAAGCAACACCTCGTGCAGACAGACTTCTGGGCATAGCATCACACCTAGGTGATATAACTCTTGAAGAAATCCGAGCTGAAAGGCTTGCAAAGTACTTAAAATGAAAGTTCTTGTTGATACAAATATTGTTCTGGATATGGTTTTGAAACGCGCTGATTTTTATCAGGATGCTTATGAAATTTTTAAACTTGTTGACCAGAAACGTATAATTGGATGTTTGTCTGCGGCTTCCATAACCGATATTTTTTATTTGCTTCGTAAGGATCGTTATAATGCAAATGAAGTATACATAATTCTGGATGAACTTATCGATCTTTTCTCCATTGCTCCAGTTTTTGAAAAAACAATCGCTGATGCTTTGAGTCTCCGCTGGAAAGATTTTGAGGATGCTGTTCAATATACTGTTGCTAAAGAAAATGGTATTACTCATATTATTACGAGAAATAAAAGTGATTTTAGTCCTTCCAGCATTCTTTGCATGACTCCTGCGGATTTTATAACTTACATTGGAAGTTAATTCTTTCTTCATTATT
The DNA here is from genome assembly GCA_009781475.1 of Treponema sp. Taxonomy (GTDB): domain Bacteria; phylum Spirochaetota; class Spirochaetia; order Treponematales; family Breznakiellaceae; genus WQXQ01. The sequence goes on along the minus strand of WQYB01000011.1, from coordinate 30,153 downwards.
CCCTGCTCATTGTTTATCGTTCTCTGTATTAAAAAGCCCGGATGGCACGAATTGAATATGCGTTACCCCTGCTGACGGCGTTGCTCTGAAAACCATCGCTAAACCTTTGACTCCACATGCAATAATTAGTACTAGTAACTCTTCCACTCCTACTATGTGTGTTATAAACACTTTGCGAAGAAGATAAATACCAACTACTAGCAAAACCTCCTAATCCTCTTCGGCTTAGATTTATATACATTAAATTCAATTCATCTCTGCTTGGTAAAAACCAGTCATTAAATCCGTTAATCTCCATTGCAGCACAAATTTGAGCCGCGCGATTGCTTTCACTTGCTAGTCTTAGTCTATCAACAATAATTTGTGTATTTCGTTTACCGCTTCCTATCGCTACATCTGTTCCGGTTACATTTACACCTGCTAAACCCCATTGAGCGGTAAAATCTGTCGGTGCAGCTTCTAAATACCTCCAACCATCAGCGACAAATCCCCTGTCATGAAAAATAATTCCTCCTGCAGGTCCCCTGTCTCCAATATTATATGTTCTGTTTGCCAAATTTCCGGTTGTTGTTCCAGTTGTTTGCGGTCTAGTTCCGGAGCTTGCAATTGTCTGTATCAATCTATCCACTATCGGATCCATTTTGTCATAAGCTTCATCTGCATCTTCAATACGAATATCTATCCCACCCATAAACCTGAATGTACTAACATTGTAAAATTCTACTGTTACAAGAATATCTGTTGTAAACCTTTCAATTTGACCTCGTACGATCCAATTAGCATTTAACCCTTCGTTCAATTCTGCGGTTTTCTGCGGGTTTGACCAGTCACCAGCTTGAAAATTCTGTTCTTGAATTGTTCTTTCAACTACAGCGCGATCAACTAAACTTACACTGTTGGTATTACCCAAACGAATAAAAAACACACGGGTTATCATATTCGCTTCTGCAGTTGTAATACCGGATGTCGCTTCAAAGGGAGCAACTGCAACTACAGGCTGCTGTTGTGCGAAAACTACGGGGTATGACCCGATACATGCGAAAATTGCAAGCAAAATGAATAATGTCTTTTTCATAAATTAATCCTCCTGATTTATTACCATTTCTTAGCAACAGCTAAAGTCTAAACTGACAAATTAACCGGATCTATCCAGCTTTCAATAGTAAAAAATTTTTAAAAATACTTCTTGCCAATAGAAAAATAGTTTACTCCGTACGAGGGGTAGGTCTAGATTGCGATCTATTTAATTCATTATCCAACATTCTTACTGCTTCATCTCGAAGCCATGTGCTATAACGATCAGCTTCATTATCAAATATTTCAACAATGGTATTTCTCGCATCGGATTTTAATAAGCTAACACGAACCCACCAGGTATTATTAGGCATTGGAGTACGATTTATTACAAATGCGTTGGAGAGGTCAACATTCCATACAATTCTGCTTACTTCTTCAATATGCCGTATTGCTGTCGGATTATTTAAAGTTCCAGCTTCACGATAATAATTTGTCATCATACCTTGAACCAACTGACTTAATTGTTCTGCGACATCTTGTCTTGCTAAACGAGTAGCTGCTCTTAAAGCAGCACCCTCATCTTGCAACCTAATATAACCGACACCATGGAAAGCATCTCTTGGTGGTGTTTCATCCAGCCATTGCGGATTATTTACTTGCGTACCCGATGCAGAAGCACGAGAACCAGAATCAGGGGTTGAAGAGGGAGACGAACCGCATCCGATAAACATCATCATAATTAAAATACAAAAAAGAACATGCAGGTTTTTCATTTAAAACTCCTTAAAATGTTTTTAGTTTCACAAGAAACTTTTTTTACTTTATTCTTGCGGCAAAATGCCGCTTAAATACTCTCTTAGATTAATAGGATATTCTTCTATTATTCTATTTTCTGCTTTAGTTATTACTATCGTTACTGCATTGGCAAAAGTTCTATGACCTTCTCTGCCGTAAATATTGAAAGGTAATAATATAGCTCCTGTCATATTGTCGATCAAATTCGCACTAATCACATAACTACAGTAAATATTATTATTATTTGGGTACGTAACTTCATTCAAATCCAAATGTACTTCCAATGTATATGAAGGATTATTTCCTCTTGTTCGAATATTTTCAGAAGTTACAACCCTTGCAAAAGCATCCCGAATCCGGTTTGCCTGATCATTATTTGTAACAACAATTATATAAATGGTGATGTTTCTTAAAATTTCTGATGCTTCAAGATTTAAAGAATTTGCGCTTTTAATATTAAGGGAAGTCGTAGAGCCGCCGGATACAGAAACTATAGTTGCATATTTTGCATTGATACCTGCAATAGTTTCAGCAAGTTTAAAACGCGCATAACCTTCAAATGTAATTTTTTGAGCAGCGCACATTGTTGTTAGCTGTTCGATACTCAGATTATTTAAAATAATTAAATCTGTATAAATAGAAATAGTTTTTTCCCTATCCATATATACAAGCGCAAACACCATCCCGAGTCCTGAATCCCATACACTACCAATCTGTGCACCAATAAGTGCATCCAATGATGCAGATGTAACAATAACATCTTGCATAAATGTGTCCTGTGTTACAGTAATAATCCCCCTGGAAACCGCTTCAGAGTATACATTATGAAAAATTGAATCTCCTTGTATTGAATGACCGAAAAAGTTAACCAGTTCTAAAAAAGCATGTTTTTCTGCTTCATTACGGTTTGTACCATGCCCGACTGCGGTTATAAAGTGGTTTCTGTTGTAAGCAGTTGAAGGGTCATTAACCCATGCCGGCTGTGTGCCTCCGCGAGTTACTTGTGCAGGTGGTATCGGAATACCGGGTGTTGTAGAGCTATTACCGCTTAGGGTATTTTCCAGTCTTATAAGAGCTTCCTTTGCTGCTCTTTCAGCCCTTTCCGCATCACTTGTAGATTGAGCGAAAACCGAAAATATAAAGAATAACTGTAAAACAGCCAAAAATACCCATTTTTTCATGAAATTCCTCAAATTAGTCATATTTACATAATTAATATACATTATTCTTATAAGAATAACATGAAAATTATAAACATTATATAAGAATATTGTCAATATCCAATTATTCTTTTTAAGTTAATCATAAATTCATGGGATTTAAGGAAAATTTAAAATCTGAATTGATTTATAAAGGTGTTATGGTTAAAGAATTATCCGTAATAACAAAAATTAAGAAACATACACTCGACAACTATCTAAACACAAAAAAAACATTGCCAAATGTTGAAAATGCGGTAAAAATCGCTCGTGCATTGGGAGTTTCTGTAGAGTATCTTGTTACTGGTTCTGAAGAAAAGAAAAAGAAAGATTTTCAACTATTACCACTAGAAATACAATTATTAGTCGATATTGCCGAAAAGCTAAACTCTGTAAACAGGCGTCTTGCGATTAAAATGGTAAAACTTTTAAAAGAACAAGAAGATGAAGGAAAAAAACGGGAATAGGCTTTTACTGCCGTTTTTCCAGTTCAGCTTTTAAACGCGCGATTTCGGTATCTTTACTGGCAAAAATAATTACCATAACCCGAAAGATTTGAGCGAAAATGAAAAATGAACTTGATTTTTTGTAGATAATAATCTACATTAAAAGTATGTACGAAATTGATAAAACTGAAATCTTTACTGATTGGCTGCATAATTTAACAGATATTCGTGCAAAGGCGCGAATTAGAGCCAGAATTGAACGCGCTTCCAAAGGTAATTTTGGCAATTGGTCGCCGGAAGGCGGAGAAATTCGTGCTTTAGTTATTGATTACGGTCCCGGTTACCGTGTATATTACACAATTCGCCGAAAAAAAATAATTTTTCTCATATGCGGAGGTAATAAAAGTACGCAACAAGCAGATATAAAACAGGCACATAAACTTGCAAAAGAATTAATATGAAATATTTTTCATGGTTATATTAATAAACGGTTAAGACCGTAAAAAGAGGTAAAGTAAATGAAAACAACTAAATGGAACATTTATGAAGAATTAAAAACCGAAGATGATATTCAAGCATTTGTTGAGGCTTCTATTATTGAAGCAGAAAACGACACCGACCCCAGTTTGCTTGCTCATGCTTTAGGAGTTGCTGCAAAAGCGCGTGGTATGCTTGCTATTTCTCGTGATGCAGGTATTGATCGTGCAGGATTATATAGATCCTTTGCTAAAGGCGGTGATCCGCGAATTAGTACTTTTGATAAAGTTGCACGTTCACTTGGCTATCATCTTACATTAGCTCCAATTTCTAATTAAACATTCCAAAATCAATCGTAATCTTTTTTGCGGATTTCCATGCGTTTTATTTTTCCGCTGATTGTTTTTGGAAGTTCGGGAACAAAATCGATTATACGCGGATATTTATAAGGCGCTGTTACACGTTTAACGTGATTTTGCAGTTCCTTTTTTAACTCTTCAGAAGCACTAAACCCGCGGCTTAAAACAATTGTAGCTTTAACAATTTGACCGCGCATTTTATCCGGTGCGGCTGTTACAGCGCATTCTAAAACAGAAGGGTGTTCCATAAGCGCGCTTTCTACTTCGAAGGGACCAATGCGGTAACCTGAACATTTAATTACATCGTCGTTACGCCCGACAAACCAAAGATAGCCGTCATTATCCTGCCATGCCATATCGCCTGTCTGATAAGTTCCGTTATTCCACGCACTTTCAGTTACTTCTTCATCCTTCCAGTAACCCCTGAAAAGACCGGGAAAATCAGAATTGCCTATTACTGGCGGGTTATTACAGGAAGCGCTACCTTCGCTTTCATACATATTTTTACCGGCTTTTGTAATGCTCATATTGCCGACAATACCTTCGTCGCATACTTCTTTGTTTTCGTCTAACAATTTTAAATCGAATAACGGAGCAGGTTTTCCCATTGAACCGGGTTTTACAGGCAGCCACTTAAATACAGCAGCCATTACTGAAGTTTCGCTTTGCCCGAATCCTTCGCGGATAACAAGTCCTGTAAGTTCTTCAAACTTATTGTAAACTTCCGGGCTTAAAGGTTCTCCTGCAACCGATGTATGCTGGATAAAACTAAAATCATAACCGGATAAATCTTCTTTAATAAGATAACGAAAAACTGTCGCAGGTGCGCAGAATGTATGCGGCTTTAATCGCTGTATTGCGTCTAACATTCCTTTTGGCACAAATTTTTCCGTATCATAAGCGCCTATTGCCGCGCCGCAAATCCACTGTCCGTAAATTTTGCCCCAGGCAAATTTTGCCCAGCCGGAATCAGTCTGAGTTAAATGAACACAGTTATCTTCTACATTATGCCAGTATTTTGCTGTAACAATGTGACCTAACGGCAGCGAATGATTGTGTATAACCATTTTCGGCATTCCTGTAGTACCGGAAGAAAAATATATCAGCATTGGATCTTTTGTAACTGTAGGTATTCTTGTAAAATTTTCAGACGCTTTTTGGATTTCATCATGCATGTTTAAATATCCGGCAGGAATATTTTTGCCGATTACGGCAATTTTTTCCAGTTTTGGGCAGTTAGAGCGTGCAATTTTTATGCTTTCAAGCACATCGGCATCGTCAACTGTTATTAAAAGTTTTACATCGGCTATATTACAGCGGTACTCCAAATCTTTTGCTGTTAGCTGATACGTTCCGGGTATGCAAATTGCGCCTATTTTAGATAATGCGCACATAATTACCCATACACCAGGGCGCTGTTTTAAAATAAGTTTTACAACATCGCCTTTTTTTACACCTAACGACAAAAGAGCATTGGCTGCCTTGTCGGAAAGCCGCTTTATATCGGCAAATGTAAAAGATTTTACTTCTTCTATCGTCTGTCCAAAGAAGCGCAAGTTTTTTCGGCTGTATTCTTGCCCATTCATCTGCAACATCATAAGCAAAATTAAAATCATCGGGCATATTACATTTGTAGTTTTCATAAAAATCCTCGTAGCTGTCAAAATCTATTCTTGGCAGATAACGTGAAAGTATCTCGTTCATTTTTTATTCCTGTATTATTGTTAAAAATTGTGCTGTTCCGTTAACAGCGCTCTGACCGTGCGGAAGACGTGCATCAAAATAAATTGTATCCCCTGGTGAAAGTATATGTTCGGTTTTTGCAACAATCACTTTTACCTGCCCTTCTGTTACAAAATTGAACTCCTGACCTGAATGAGAAACAAGAGCAGCCGGCGGCTTTGATGAATCCAAAGTTACAAGCAGCGGTTCAATTGTTCTGTGTTTAAAGTTATACGCAAGACTGGAAAACTCATAACCCGGGAAACGCTCTATCATAACACCTTTACCCTTGCGGCATACTGCAGCGCTGTCCATCCTTGCTTCTTCGCCTGTAAGAAGGACAGTAACATCAGTTCCAAGCCTTGCTGCAATTGTATACAAAACGCTTATCGGTATATCAAGATCACCTGATTCGTACTTTTTAAAAGTTTCATAAGGAATATCAATATCTTTTGCCATATCAAGAGCGCTGATGTCCAGAATTTCTCTTAATTCTTTTATTCTTTCAGGCACATGGGCTGCTTTTTCATTCATAAAAACTCCTAAATATAATTCTTCCAGTTTCTGCTAATTACCTTGTCTTCACTGTTTCTGACTTCTACAGGAAGTCTGACACTTTCGTTTCCAAAATACTTTAGCCGATCATCATCAGTTTTTAAACCGGCAACTTCGTTATTCAAAATCATGTTCACAAAATCCGTTATATTATTTAATTTTTTATCGGAATAAACTCCGAATATATTACCGTATAAAACTTCACTTGCGTCATGAATATCGGTTCCGGCAGTTACAGGTTTTCCTATTTTCTTCGCATAACGGTACGCAAGAGCATCATTGGAAAAATCTTCATGCCCGCCGTTAACAGCTTCTACCGCATCCACACAGCCTGCAGAAAGAACTACACGCGGAATGTAAGCGCGCTGCCTGAAAGGATGAGCCTGAACAACACAGCCTCCTGCTTCTCTTACGGTTTTGTATTGCTGGCCTCTTGTCCAATTGCGTACTTCCGGATGTTCCAATAGCCATGATTTATCCAGTCCGTATACAAGATAATCATCGCAGCCTTCGAATGTTTCTTCCCATCCGAAAAAAACATCCAAACCCTGTTTGTCTCCTTCTTCCTTTGCATTTTCATACCCGCGACAAAAATTGTTAACCCATTGCACCCAAGGCAATTTCCTTGACAAAGCGCAGTTAGCATTAAAGAAATGATCGGTTACAATTAAACCTGAGTATCCCTTGTCTATATAACCTGCAATATAATCAGCTCCAAATGAGATTGCGCATTTGCTGACACCGTAAGTATGAAGGTGAGTCTCGTATAGATAAGCCACAGTAATTACATATTATGAAAAAAAGGCAAATAAATCAAGTTCTTAGTAATAAGCAATCCGGTAATCTCCATGAGTAATAAAACCCAAACCAGTGTAGAGTTTTTTAGCGGCAATATTATTCTTTTTTACAAAAAGCGTCACTCCCCTGCCTTCCCTTTCATTTATCAATTCGTTAATAAATTCATACGCCATTTTTCGGGCAATTCCCATTCCTCTAAAATCGGGATGCACATATACACCGCCTACAAGGTATCTTGTAAACGAAACAGCGCTTACATTAATTTTACCTACAAGTTTTCCATTATACAGTGCCGCTAAAATTTTACCGCCTGCGACAATATTAGCAATATTTACTCTGCTTGCGGCAGGACTAAAAACTGACCCCTTAGGTAATACTTCTTCCTTTTCATAAGCTGCCTGAAGCGGAGAAAGGGCGTCTAAATCTGTCATTTTCGGCACACGCAAAATAAGGTTTAATGGATTGGCATTAGAAATTTTTATTTTATTATCTGGTTTTTTATCAAGGCTCATAAGATCGTAATCAATTGTTTCAGATGTTTTCCATCCGATTTGTTTCAGCGTATTTTCCAAAACAATAACTTCCTCTTTAAGCCCCTGCACTGAGTGAATCTTTTTAATCCGTAAAAAGCCTTTTAAAAATTTTAAACTAGCAAGCTCATTTATACCTTTTAAAACAGGAATTAATGTACTTCGTGAGTTTATTATAAGCGCATAAATATTTTCTTTTTTATCGCAAAGCAGCCAGACAGGATCATTTGAAACATTACGCATCAAATACTTACCGCATGCGCTTACATAATCTTTTTCTGCATTTCTTAATATTTTTTCAACGGCAGGAATATCGCCGTTTTTCATTTTTTTCCAGTTTAGTTTAAGATCATGATTATCACCAATCATAAGGAAGGTTACCTAATGCAGGAATTCTTCCGATGATCGCAGAAAAACCTGCAGCAAATGATTCCGGAGCATAACTGTAAGTGGCAACAGCGCCTGTTACCCAGGGAATATTTTCAATATGAACAGGGCTTAAAACCGAAAAAACAATTATCCTTCTGTTTAACCCCTGTAAAGTCCTCAGTATTCGCAGATCATTATTATCGGAAAGGCAGAATATAATTGTATCTGCGTTACGTGCAGCAGCGATAATTTCCGACGGATTTGTTGTATTTGAAAACCTGAAAGACGCTGCTGCCGGAAATGCAATTCTGCCGTATGTGAAAAAATCCGTGAATCTTCCTGCCAATAAAACTCTTCCTGCATCTTCTCTTGTAAGCGGAAATACAGTATCTGGCGGATTTGGTTTTACAAATGTAACGCTTCTTGCGGCAAGGTTAAGGAAAAATGCCTGGCCTTCCGGATACGGAAGCTCGGCTTCCACTCTTGCTATGTCCGGAATATACGGAACACTAACTTCTCCCTTTAAATATGTTAATTTTAATTCCAATACTCTTCGCGCTGCGCTTCTTACTACCTGGCGGAAATCTTCTTCGTCTCTCATCGAGTTATAAAGGAATGTCCATACAGGATCAAATAAAAGGGGTGTGCTTGAAAACATAATAATATCGTTACCTGCAATTAATGCCTGTTTTGCCGTTCTTTGAATATTTCCAAGATATACATAAGCGCCTACCATCATAAGATCGTCTGTAATTATTACTCCGTTAAAACCAATTCTTTCGCGTAACACATCGCGCAAAAACCACGATGATAAAGAGGCTGGCGCATTTGCGCTTTCTGTTAATGGAAACGCAAGATGTCCGCTCATAACCGCAGGCAGTCCTTCTGCAACAAGCATTCTGTAAGGAACAAGTTCTCTATTCCACAAAGTTTCGTATGAAACTTCTATTCTGGGTAAAATTCCGTGCGAATCAAGGTCGGTTGCGCCGTGCCCGGGATAATGTTTCGCTGTCGGAATAACTCCTGCGGCAAGCTGCCCTCTTACAAAAGCAGAACCTAATATGCCTGCTCTTACAGGATCACTTCCAAAAGCCCTGGGACCAATTATTACAGAATCGCGGTTTGTAAAAAGATCAACAGTAGGAGCAAAGTTCATATTAACACCAAGCAAAGACAGCTCTCTTCCGATATAATAACCGGACAGGTACGCATCGCGCGGATAACCGGATGCTCCAATTGCCATATTACCGGGTGTTTCGCTTGTCGCACCCCTTATATGGCGTATCCAGCCGCCTTCCTGATCAGTTGCAACTAACAGCGGAATGCCGAACGGTCCTTGTAAACTTGCACGCTGCAGCTCTCCTACAGCTCTTGCAAGCCTTTGAGTATTTGTTGTATTCCAGCCGAATATTTTTACACCGCCGATATTTCTTTGGCGTATCCAGTCCATGATAAGTGGTGAAGGATCTTCTCCTACCCAGCCGAGCATAAACACTTGAGCAAGCGCCTGTTCATCTGTCATGGCGCTTTCAAGTTTAGCGGCTAACACAGCAGGCGGCTCATCATCGTGAAAATTCAGCCCGTATACATACGATGATATAAATATAATCAATATAAATATTTTAAAGCGCATCAATGTACTCCGCGGCGTGGTGGGCGGCGGCGGCTCCGTCGGCGGCGGCTGTTACTACCTGACGAAAAGCGCCGGAACGTATATCGCCTGCTGCAAATAGTCCTTTTATGTTAGTTGCCATCTTTTGATCGGTGATAATGTATCCGCTTTCATCAAGTGCAGCACCTAGTCCGCGCACAAGATCGGACTGCGGTACTGTTCCTGCAAAAATAAATACAGCGTCTGTTTCTTCTTCGTAAATTTCACCTGTTTTAGTATCAGCCAAAACAACAGAGTTTACTTTAACATCGCCTTTAATTTCGTTAATAACCGTGTTATACCGTACTTTTATATTAGGATTGTTAAGCGTTCTTTCCACAAGCGCTTTTTGCGCGCGGAATGCATCCCGTCTGTGAATCAGTATTACCTTATCTGTTAAACGCGAAAGGTAGCGCCCTTCGTCACATGCGGCATCTCCTCCGCCAACTACAAATATTTTTTTATTCCTGAAAAAATTCCCGTCACAAGTAGCGCAGTACGAAACACCTTTACCGGAAAATTCTTTTTCTCCCGGTACTCCCAAAAATCTCGGTTTTGCACCTGTAGCAATTATTACGCCGGATGCACTGTATTCACTGCCATCTGTTAGATTAACCGTAAAAATATCATTTTCTTTTTTTATTGAATTTACACAGCCGGATAAAAAAGAAGCTCCAAAACTTTCTGCCTGCTTGTGCAGATCTATCGCAAAATCGTAACCGGATTTAATGCCGGAAATTACATTACCTGCCGCATCAAGGTGCTCTACATTACCAGGATAGTTTTCCAATATATCTATAACTAAAGCCTGTCCGCCTGCGGCAAGCTGTTCAATAACCAGCACTTTTAAATTTGCCCTTGAGCCGTATTGAGCGGCTGTAAGCCCTGCAGGTCCTGCTCCGATTATTAAAAGATCGACATGGTTGTCAGACATTTACACCTCTATAAATATTTTACTTTTTTTTCAATATATATTATAGTAAGTTGTGAACAAAAAACCGTCAATTATGGAAATAATAAATAACAACCTCTTAAAAGCAAAACTTGGAAATTTTGTCCTATTTTTATTATTTTTTATTAGTTTGCAAGTTATATACCCGCAAAATAGGGTAAATAATTCTCCGGCTTTTCCCCGGCTTACACCGGACTCAAAAGCTCTGGATTTTTATAACCTAAACAAAGGAAATGAGAATCTTACATGGGAACAGCTTGCAGAAATCAGCCTTTGGGCTTCCGGCGATATAAACGCTTCAAATCTTCAAAGAATCAGAAACGCTGTTTTGCAATTTCAAAACTCTCCGGATCAAGGCACTTCTGCCAGAGAAACGGCAGAGTCAATTCTTACATTTATGCATAGAAATATTTTACGGACTTATACCATTCAGCAAACCAGAGTTGATACTATTTTTTCAAACGGCAGATTTAATTGTGTTTCTTCGTCAATTTTATATATTATCCTCTGTGAAGCAATGGGAATAAAAACAAGCGGGGTTATTACAAAAGATCATGCTTTTGTAATAGTTCATATCGATGATGAAAATATTGATGTTGAAACAACAAACCGTTTTGGTTTCGATCCGGGTAACCGCAGAGAATTTCACGATCAATTCGGAAGATTAACGGGTTTTACTTATGTGCCGGCGCAAAATTACAGAGACCGTCAAACAATTAACAAACTTGAACTTATCTCGTTGATTTTAAATAACAGAATTGCAGAACTTGAAAGAAGAAATAATTTTACCGAAGCCGTTCCTCTTGCCGTAGACCGCGCCGCTTTATTATTGGGTGATTTATCTGCCGCACCTTCTGATGCGTATTTATCCGAATTAATTTTTACAAACCCAAAAAATGATCTTACAGACAGATTATTTAATTACGGCGCATCTTTATTAAGATCAAACCGTGAAGAAGATGGAATAAGATGGGCTGTTACAGCTTCTTCCATGTATTTTGGCATTGAACACTGGCAAAATTTCTTGCATTCTGCGGTAAATAACAGAATAACAAGGTTCATCAGAGAAAGAAAATTTCAAGACGCAAGAAATTTTCTGGAAGAAAATAAAACATTATTAACAGACGCTAATTATTCTCATCTGGATATAATAATACAAAATAACCTTGCAATTGATTATCATAACCGCTTTGCATCTGAATGGAACAGAAGAAATTACAGCGAAGCAGAGCGAATCTTAAACGAAGGGCTTGCGGTATTTCCCGACAACCGCCAGTTATTGAACGACCTTGAAATTATTAATAGACACCGCAATAACAGATAAAATTGTCCGCAGATTGACGCGGATTTTCACGGAAAATTTACTTCGCGTAGTAGTTAATCAAACAGCCGTCAATAAGTATTTGACGTTCGGCATCGGTTAAAATACCCAATGCTGCTGTAAGTTCTTTAACAGTATCGCCTAACACGAAACCAGTAATTGTTTCTTTCTTCTCCTGAATTGCTGTTTTAATGCCGGGGAAGAAAATAAAACTATCAAGATTAAAAATGCTTTCATCAGTAATTATAAAAGGCAGTATTCCCCAGTTAATAAGATTAGACCTATACCGTTTTGTCGCATACTCAAGCGCAAGATTAGCGCTCGCTCCTAGTACCCGCTGACAGGAGGCTGCCTGCTCTCTGGCAGAGCCGTCACCGGGTTTGCGGGCAAATATCGCACTTCCAATTCCGAATTGCACGGAATTTGGGAAATTCTTTTTTATTTTTTCAAAAACTATAATAAATTCTTCATTTTCTTTTCTGGAATTTTCAATCTGCGTTAATCCGTGTAAATCCGCGGACTCATTTTTAATTCCTATCGCTTGTACTTCTTTTGCACGTTTTACATAATCCGGATCTTTTCGGCTTAAAGTAAATTCTGCAAGTTTTAACGGATTGGAGCGGTAAGACGAAGTTTCTCCTGATGGTATAAGTTCGTCGGTAGTTGTAACAGGGTCTGTAATGAAACTGACCACTTTTAATAACAAATTTTCAGGAAGCGGCGGCATTTTAGGCCAGTCTTTAATATTGGGACCAAAAACAAGCTCGGTTTCATTTTGCGGCTTTCCAGTTCCGTTATAAACACGTTTGTCATATATTGACTTGTCAAAGAAAAATTTATACTTGCCGTATTTTACATTAAGTTCTGTTGCCGCTGTGATTTTTCCGCCGTTGATCGCTGTCGCAGCGATTGAGCGGGCATCCATCAATGCTACAGAAGAAATCTGCCCGTCATTAGGTTTGGAGCCTTCGCGGTTCATAAAGTTGCGTGTAACATGACGTACGGAAAGCTCGTTATTTGCCGGTGTATCTCCCGCGCCGAAACAAGGTCCGCAGAACGCTTCACGCACAAGAACACCCGCTTTCATAAATGTCTGTACAGCGCCGTTTTTTACAAGCTCTAAAAAGGTGGGTTGGCTTTCGGGGTACACACTCATTGTAAAATTTCCGCTGCCAATGGAAGTATCTTTCATTATATCCGCAGCTGCCATAATGTTTTCAAAAATGCCGCCGGAACATCCTGCGATAATCGCCTGCTCTGCCCACACTCCGCCGTTTCGATACTTAACACCAAGATTAAGATTTAATCCCGTGCCTTTATTTTCTTCTTCTGTTTTCGCTAAAATATCCTTTGCGTTTTTTTGAAGATCACTTATTGTATAAACATTACTTGGATGGAAAGGCAAAGCTATACACGGCTGTATTTTCGATAAATCTATTTTAATAAACCCGTCATAATATGCGGCACTAGCAGGTTTAAGCTCTTTGTAATCTCCAATTCTGCCGCGATCATTTAGATAAGTTTTTACCAAACCATCAGTCTGCCAAATCGATGACCAACAGGCAGTCTCTGTTGTCATAACATCGATACCATTTCTAAAATCTATCGAAAGTTTTGCGATACCGGGACCTACAAATTCCATCACCTTATTTTTTACATAACCGTTATTAAATGTAGCGCCGATTATCGCAAGAGCAACATCCTGAGGTCCAACACCCTTTGTTACTTCACCCTCAAGATAAATTCCGACAACCGCCGGGGCTTGCATATCATAAGTTCTGCCAACAAGCTGCTTTGCAAGTTCTCCGCCGCCTTCACCAACTGCCATAGTGCCAAGTGCTCCGTAGCGGGTATGGCTGTCAGAGCCTAAAATCATTTTACCGCAGCCTGCCATCATTTCCCTGTTGTAACTGTGAATAACTGCCAAGTGCGGCGGCACATAAATACCGCCGTATTTTTGAGCAGCGCTAAGAGCGAATACATGATCATCCTGATTGATTGTTCCGCCAACTGCGCAAAGACTGTTATGGCAATTTGTTAAAACATACGGCATTGGAAATTTATCCATGCCGCTCGCCCGCGCTGTCTGAATAATTCCAACGTATGTTATATCGTGTGATGTAAGTGAATCGAACCTTAATGTAAGGTTTTGTATATCGTTATTTTTATTATGAGCGGCTATAATGCCGTGTGAAATAGTCCCTTCTTTTGCCTGCTCTTTTGATACAGAAATACCGCATTGTGACAACTTTGCAGCAGCATCGGTCTCATCTTTAATTATTTCTTTACCATTAATTAAATAAGCGCCGGAATTGTATAGTTCAATCATTTTTCCTTCCTTAATAATGCTATTGTGATTTTATCATAAAATCGCTATAGTGTGAACAATGGCACAAACATCACTTATCAGGAATTTTTGTATAATCGCTCACATCGACCACGGTAAGTCTACTCTCGCAGACAGGCTCATTCAAAAAGCAAAAATAATTGACGATCGCAACTTTCAAAACCAGATTCTCGATAACATGGACATCGAAAGAGAAAGAGGCATTACCATAAAAAGCCAGGCTGTCACCATTCCATACAAAAGCGCTGACGGCAAAGAATATACTTTAAACCTTGTTGATACACCCGGGCATGTTGATTTTAGTTACGAAGTAAGCCGTGCGATAAACTCCTGCGAAGGAGCGCTTCTTTTGGTTGACGCAACACAGGGTGTGCAGGCTCAAACTTTGTCCAATATGTACCTTGCTCTTGAACACAACCTGGAAATTGTACCTGTAATTAATAAAATCGACATGAACGCTGCAGACATTCCCCGTGTAAAAAAACAAATAGATAAAGACCTTGGGCTTGACTCTGATACAGCAATTCCTGTTTCTGCCCGTCAGGGTATTGGTATAGACGAACTTTTTGAAGCTATTATAAACCAAATCCCCGCACCTTCTGGTAATCCTGAATCTTCGCTGCGTGCGTTAATTTTTGACTGCCATTACGATCCTTACCGCGGCGTAGTTGTGCATCTTCGCTTGTTTGACGGAAAAATAAAAAAGGGAATGAAAATTACCTTTATGTCAAACAATTCTGTTTACGAAGTTGAAACAGCCGGTGTTTTTAAACTTGCGTTAGTCGAAACAGGAGAGCTTTCCGCAGGAGATGTTGGTTACATTATCGCAGGAATTAAAACTGTAAGCGATGTTCGTGTCGGCGACACTGTAACAGGAGCGGACAATCCTTGCGAATCCGCGCTGCCGGGTTTTCGCGAAGTTAAACCTGTTGTTTTTTCTTCTATATATCCTGTCGATTCAAATGACTACGAAGAACTTCGCACAAGCATGGAAAAATTAAAATTAAACGATGCATCTTTAATTTATGAAAAAGATTCTTCTGCCGCTTTAGGCTTTGGTTTTCGCTGCGGCTTTTTGGGACTTTTACACCTTGAAGTTATACAAGAGCGCCTTGAACGTGAGTTTGACCAATCGGTTATTTTTACAGCTCCTTCTGTTAAATACAAAGTAAAAGTAAAAGGCGGCGAAGAAATGTTTATCGACAATCCTGTCGACTATCCCGACGAAGGCCGCCTTGAAAGCGCAGAAGAGCCGTACATCCGCGCCGCTGTAATTACACCTACAGATTATCTTGGAAATATAATGACGCTTTGCATGGAAAAAAGAGGTGTACAAACAAACATGACCTACCTCGATGAAAAAAGAGTCGAACTTATTTTTGATATGCCGCTTGCCGAAGTATTATTCGATTTTTACGATCGCTTAAAAAGTATAAGCCGCGGTTATGCGTCATTCGATTATGATATTTCCGGTTATAAAGCTACAGAACTTGTAAAACTTGACATTCTGCTTAACAGTAAACCTGTAGACGCGCTTTCTCAGCTTGTTTTTAAAGACAGCGCATACGATCGTGCGAGAAAATTCTGCGAAAGGCTGCGTGATGAAATCCCGCGCCAGCAGTTTAAGATCCCCATACAGGGCGCGATTGGCAGCCATGTAATTGCCAGAGAAACTGTAAACGCACTTCGCAAAGACGTACTTGCAAAATGTTACGGCGGCGATATTACGCGCAAACGAAAACTTTTGGAAAAACAAAAAGAAGGCAAAAAACGCATGAAAATGGTCGGCGATGTTGAGCTTCCGCAAAGTGCGTTTTTAGCTGTGTTAAAATCCCGCGATGAATAAAATTATTTCGCCAGCTTTTCAAACAGTTCTTTAAAAAGATTGTCCCTATTAATGTGGTAAACATAACGGTAAAGGTGGCGGCGGTTATCAAAACTGTACCGGTGACTGTATTCTGGGATTGGACAATGTTCCAACCTATCGTTCATAAAATCGCCGTCTAAAAGCCAGCCGATTGCCGTAACATCCCAAATAACACGAGTCCATGTAGAAATACCTGAATCATGATTGGCAGCTTTTGTTGTAACATCCAAAAGATAATTGCATAAATCATTTTTTCCTCTAAGCCAATATTCAAGTTCCGGTCCGCTTGTTGTAAAAGAAGAAACTACACCCATGCACGGAAGCTGTACCAATGCGGCTCCGCATCCGAATACAACCCTTGATGCAGCTACATCCTGCGATATATTAAACTCCATATTATCCTGCCAATGTAAAGCGCTGCCTCCAAGCCACACAATAACAATACGGTCGATTATCGCAGGCTGCATTATAATAGCCGAAGCAATATTTGTAATAGCGCCGATACCAACAACATATAAAGGATTTTCAGGCGAATACGACATAGCAAGTTCAACAAGATTTCTTGCCGCATCAGATTCGACATATTCTGTTTCACTTGGTAAATAACGGAAAGAACCCCTTTTAACCAATGGTTTTAAATCATCTCGTTTCATCAAAGTAAGAACATTGAAAATTTCACTGTAACTTTTTTCCATACCATCGGCAGGGCTGGAAGAGTTTTGATTAAAAAACGGAGCGGCGTATAATCCTTTTATAGTCAGTTTTTCATCGGATTTTATTAATAAAGCAAGCGCATATTGATCATCAATTTCGTTAAATGTATCGGTATCTAAAACTACATCTATTTTCCTATTCGGTTTTTGAAGCCGCGAAAGAAGCCCCTGATTCTGATTTTCACCTGGTCCGACAAAATCTGTCCATAAAGGGGCAGTTTGAGGTTTAACTATATTTTCCATATTATCCATAATTAATCTCCTGTATAATAGTTTTAATTTCCCAAGTATTATTATAACATAAATTTATGAAAGTACTTGTATTTGGCTCAATAAATATCGATCTTTTATACTCTGTTGACCACATTGTAAAACCCGGCGAAACAATCAGCAGTTCTTTGTTTGCAAAAAGCGCAGGCGGCAAGGGAGCAAATCAGGCGGCAGCTCTTGCAAAGGCGGGACTGCCGGTTTATATGGCAGGTAAAATAGGCACTGATGGTAAGTTTATTTTAGAACTTTTAGAGTCTTATGGAATCAATACCGGCAGAGTAATAGAATACGGCGGAGCTACAGGACAGGCAATTATTCAAATCGATAAAAACGGACAAAATTCCATAATTTTATACCCAGGCGGAAACGAAGAAATTACAATACAAGAAGTACAAGAAACTATTGCCGGATTTGATCCCGGTGATATTATCGTTTTACAAAATGAAATTGTCCATCTTAAATTAATAATGGAAATTGCAAAAAAACAAAATATGAGAATTTGTCTTAACCCTTCGCCTTTTAACGAAAAAATCACCTTGCTTCCTTTAAATCTTGCCGATTGGATTTTTGTCAATGAAATTGAAAGCTCGGCTCTTGCAGGGCTTACACCTGATACAAGTCCGCAAGATTCTCTTGAAAAATTGACAGAACTTTATCCATCATCAGAAATTATCCTTACAGCAGGAAAAGACGGAGTTTTTTACGGTTTTGGAGAAACCAGATTAAAAAATGATATTGTTAAAGTTCCTGTGGTAGACACAACCGCAGCAGGAGACACTTTTACCGGTTTTTTCCTGACAGCAAGAGAAAAAAATATGCCTATTCAGCAATCTTTATCAATTGCATGCAAAGCAGCTTCGATAACTGTTTCAAAAAAAGGGGCGATGGAATCTATTCCTTTTGCAGATGAAGTTTTTGAGTAAAATTAAATTTCTTTTTTAACCCTTTCAAGAAGTTTTAACATCGGGTCAATTTCTGCGCGTATTCGTTTTAAAAATGAAACATCGCTTATATTCGGTTTGCGCCCGCCTGAATAATCGGGAAAATGCGCCCAAAGATAATCACATTCTTCGATTAATTCCGTAAGTTTTTCGTTGTTCATTTCATCATCACCTGTAAGCAATTTTTTCAATTCTATTAATAATTTTATTTCGATATTATAAAATTTAATTAATTCGGAATTTTTCACACGGAGACACGGAGTACACGGAGTTAATTTTTTTTGTTCTTCCTCCTCCGTGCCTTTGTGCCTCTGTGTGATTTCTTCTTTATCTAATTTTAACAAATTAATCGCTTCTTCCATCGAGAGGGTTTTTATTCCCAACGGCAGTCCGCTTCCTTCTATGTCAAATATCCTGCAATCGCCGCTGAATTCCTGCTCAAATAAATCACGATAACCGCGCATAACAGCGCTTGTTTTAACGGAAAGACCGGATTTTGAAACATCTGTTATGGAATAAGATTCATAAGCTATTGTATTTAAAATACTTTTAAAACGATTCTGTAAATTCAATTTACTTTTATGACCGGGAGTAGATCGCGCATGATATTTACTGTCAGTAAACGAAAAATCTAATCCTGCGCAGATTATTTTGCCATTAGTTAAACGCCGCGCCGATTCAACTGCTGTTAATCCTACAGAACCAAGCGGCGCGATACTAACAGGAAGAAGATTAGCTTCTTTTAATCTTTTAAATATTTTTAACTCAGTCCACGGTGTCATAAATATATATTTATTTCCTGACAAAAGCCCCGCCGATGCAGGCAGAGAAGATATGTCTATTGCAATATTGACATTCCAATCCTTGCAGCCGATAAAATCGCGCAGATTCCAGTGCTGACTTTCAAGAATAAAAATTAAATCCGGTATAATATCCCGCTCTTTTAATGCATAAATACAGGTATCAACACAAACAATTTTAAAAGGTTTTTTTTCCAGCGGCGGAAAAAAACGGCATAATATATCTAGAGTTTCGTCTAACGAAGGTCCCGCTCCTAGTACTAGAACAGGATCGCTTCCAAAAGATAATTCATCAATTGAAAAAACCTGCTGCGGATTAAACTCAGATAAAACAGCCAGATTGCGTAAAGTGTTGCGGATATATAAACGACCCAGTTTTGTAAGTGTTAAAACATTGCTCCAATCAGTTGCAATCCGGCGGCGTATATAATTGCCAAGTAAATCATAAACATCAGTAAATAACTGCCAGCCGCCTGTCAGCTTGATTACTTCTATCCGGCGAAACGCCATCTGTCCCCAGGTATAACAAATAAATGAATAAAGATTTTCGCCGTCACAAATGTTTGTTAAACGCACTAAATTATTATCAAGTAAAGAAGGTTTTATGTTTTTTTTTGAAAATTCAAACAATTCAGAATCAGCTTCAATACACAAAACAGCAGAACCTGGAGCCTCTGTTTCTAAACGTGAAACAAGACAGGAAAGCCCGTATCCAAATAATGGAGACAGACATAAAAAAAGAGTTTTTTCTTTGACAACTAACGAATTAACCGTTTTTTCGGCACGACCGACAGGATCAACACCGGAAAGAAGCGTTATCCCGTTTTTGACAAATCTGCCGTCTGGCTGTAACACGGCATTCATACATTAATTTGACGGAAAATAAACTTCCCAAAAAATATCATCAAATTTTGAGGAGTTAATAAAAAATTGCTGCATTAATTGTTCGCTGATATAACTTAGCCACCAGGATGTAAACATAGAAGCTGTATTTTCAATAGATAACTCATCAGCTGTTGTTTCTTCAACAGGAAATAATACTATTACATTGTTACCTTGAACCAGCCAATGAGAAGGCGTATTTACAGGCGCAGAAAAAGCGATTTTCCAGAAATTTTCATTACGTGCCAATGTATTTAATTCCTGAGAAGAAAAACCTGTCATTGAAAAAGAATCCAACGAAGTAAAAAGTTCAGTGCCTCCGTAATTAACGGGAAGAGGTCCAAAAGCGTGCCTATCCATATTACGCCAGCGAGCGGCATTATCAAACCCATTTTCTTTCGCATCTGAAATAAATTCATTCGCCTGTTCAATAGCCCAATCTTCCATTTTGCCTCTTTCAAAATTCCTTATAAAGGTGCGTACTCTGTCCATAACAATTTCATCATTAAAATTAGCCTGTATTGTTTCATTTTCTACACGGAAAAATGCCCAGCCGTCAACTGTCATGACAATATCACTTATTTCTCCGTTGCGGAGTTTAAAAATAGCTTCGCGATCAGAAGGATTAATTATTTCCCGATCAAGTTCATAAAAGAAACGCCTGCCCATATCACCGCCGTTTTCTTTGTACATATCCTGCGAATGATTTTTAGCGGCATCTTCGAATGTAGTAATTCCGTCTTTAACGGAAGAAAGAACTCTTCTTGCTTCTCTTTCATTGGAACCTAATGTGATCCTTGACATATGAATTGAATTAAAAAGAGAGGAATTATTCTGAGCGTAAGACAGGTATTCACTTTCAGGAAAATTATCTACCTTAAAAGCTACCATTTCAAAGGAACGTAAAGGGGATGACATATTGGCAATAAATAACGCTTCTCCTTCAGATTTTAATAACCCCGAATAATCACTAAAAAACATTAATTTAATAAGTTTTTCGTATTCCTGCCGCCATATTGAATTACGTGTGGATTCCGGATATTGATGATATAAGGTTCTGGAAAAACGGCCGTCTTCCTGAAAAAAAGGTAATCTTGCTACTTCTCTGTCGACTTTATTTTTTGGAACATCATAATTTGATTTTCTCATCATTTCCAAAATAGCGGTATGTGTTACTGTTCCTTCAAAAGCTCTGCGCCAAATTTGAGCGGATATTATAAAATCATTAACATCAACGCCTTGAGCCCGAAACATTCTTTCCATGTTTTGCAAGTTTTCCGAAAAATAATTACCGGGTATAAGCGTAATCGGTACATTATCATAATAACCAAAAGTTAAATCCCTGTTTCTTCGGTCAAGACCGCCTCCGGCGATAAAATCGCCGCCTACAAACGCAATAACAACAAGAATAAGAATAACAACAGAACCTATATAAAGACCGGGTCTTTGTTTGAACTTTTTATATATTTCTTCAGTAGCGGAGATTTTCTCTTCAGCCGGTAATTTTTTATCTTTTTTTGCCATATTATACCTCAAAATTTATTAATGCCTGATAAAAATAGCATTTTTTGCATTTTTTGTCTAGATCGGTCATGCAAAACGCCGCCTTCAACCCATATATAGGCGGAGGAAATAATATGAAAAATTATTTTTTACTGGCAGGGGCTTGTATATTAATCAGCTCTTGTTCAACTCCGGATGCGGGACTACCCGCACGGATGACGGGAAGCAGCTCGCAGGCGCTGCTTTATCTAAGTTGCAAAGCGGTTTCTGAAGAAGAAATCGAGTTCGTTTTTTCAAGGCCGGTAAACATAAAAAGTATTAATTTTTATCCGGATATACCTGTCGAATCAATAGATAACGGCAGTACCGTAAGGGTTAAGTTAAAAGAAAGAGCTGAACCGGGAAAATTAATTACTGCGGATATTCTGGCAGCAGATGAAAAGTCAAACACAATCAATGTTCTTGTAAATTTAAGGACAAGAAATAACCGGATGCCTAAAATCGAGATTAATGAACTGTGTACTGAATATTCAAATGCCGCAGCGGGAAGAAAATCCGAGTTTATCGAATTAAAAATGAAATCGGCAGGTAATTTAGGGGGGATGCGGCTGGTTATTACCGGCAACTCAAATGCCGCAAGAAAAACAATTTTTGAGTTTTCTCCTGTCGAAGTAAAAAACGGCGAATATGCTGTTCTTCACTTGCGTACTTATGATCCTTATGCCAGCAAAGATGAATACGGCACTAACCTATCAGAATCGGGAGGAGTAAACTCATCGCCTAATGCTCGTGATTTTTGGATGCCGGGAACTACAAAACTTCTGCATAAAACAGCTGTCATTTATATTCTGGATCAGGATGACAATGTACTTAATGCGGTAATGCTATGCGAAAATCCGGGTGATCCTTGGCCAAAAGATTATCTTGAAGAAGCTGCCAATTTTTTATTCAGCAAAAACGCATGGAAATCAAAAGATGGTCTTACCTGCCGCCCGTCTGATGCAATTCCAAGTACCGGAACAACAAATACACGCACAATAAACCGTAATGAAACTGCAGTAAATTCAAACTCATCTGCAGACTGGTACATTACAGTAACAAGCGGTGCAACACCGGGAGGGGTTAATAATACCAGACGATATTAAAAGTTTTTTAGATTAAATTTTTAAAAAGAGCTTCTATGTCGTGTTTGGGGGCGGCTCCGTTTTTCTGAGCCGCCATTTGTCCGTCTTTAAAAACAATTAAAGTTGGAATGGATGATATCCCGTATTGCTGTGCCAGATCTGCTTCGTTATCTATATTAATTTTGCCGACTTTTAAACGACCGGAATTTTCTATTGCTATTTGATCAATAACAGGACCTATCATTTTACACGGTCCGCACCAGGGAGCCCAAAAGTCAATTAGAACAGGTATGTCTGACTGGACAACTTCAGAATTAAAATTATCACAGGTTATTTCTATACTACTCACAATCCCCCCTTAAAAATCAGCGTAAGATGTAAATAATTTATTCACTTTCGGATGCAGCAGGTTGTGCAGCTACTTCAGCCGCTTTTTCTTCAGCAACAGGTTCTGCAGCTTTTGGTTCGGCCACAGTAGCTTCAGCTACTGAAACTTCGGCTGCTTTTGGTTCTGCAGCGGCAGGTTGTGCAGCAGCTTCAACTACCGGAACTTCTACAACAGGAAGTTTTTTTGTACCGTTTTTAATCGCAGCTTTGCAAACTTTACATATTTTAAATTTCTGCCCTCCGGCTTCCTGTTCGTATAATACTTTTACATTTACACGTTTGCAAATGGGGCATTCGCCTCTTCCGCGTGCATATAACTCCCGGATACTTTGCCCTCTATGTGGTTTAGACATTTATTTCCCCTTGCCTTTGCTGCTTTTAGCATCTTGACTGCCTTTGGCAGCTTTGGTCTTTTCTTCGCCTTTTTTCGCTTTCTTTTTATCTTCAGTATCTAATTTATAATCAACAAGTTCCAAAATTACAATTTCTGCGGCATCGCCTTTTCGCTCACCCAGTTTAATTATACGTGTATAACCGCCGTTTCTGTCTTTCATCCTTGGAGCAATATCGGTAAAAAGTTTTGCTACTACACCTTCATCAAAAAGACGGCTTGAAACAATTCTCCTATTATGCACGGAATCTTCTTTAGCGCGTGTAATCATTTTTTCCGCTGTACGGCGTATTTCAAGCGCTTTTGCTTTTGTAGTTTTTATCCGTTCCTGTCTGAACAGAGATGTAACCATGTTTCTTTTCAGCGCTTTTCGATGCGCTGACATTCTTTGGAGTGGGTTAAAACCTCTTCTATGCTTCATCTTCAGTTTCCTTTACTTTGATTTCCAAACGTGCGTTTTTAAGTACATTTAAATCAGTTATACCAAGGCTTAAATTCCATTCTTTAAGTTTTTCCTTAATTTCCTGAAGTGATTTTTTTCCGAAATTACGTGTTCTTGCTATATCATCTTCAGTTTTTCGTGTAAGCTCGCCTATAGTTTTTATATTTGCATTCTTTAAACAATTTGAAGAACGTACCGAAAGTTCAAGTTCTTCAACCGGTGTACTTAATATCTTGCGTATATGATCGTTATCATCATCAAGATCGTCATCAAGACCTAAATTATTTTCGTCAAAGTTAATAAAAACAGAAAAATGATCCTTTGCAATTTTGGCGGATTCTGCCAAAGCGTCTTCGGGTCTTACAGTTCCGTCTGTCCAAACTTCCAGTACAAGTTTATCATAATCGTTTCGCTGTCCTACACGTGTAGATTCAACATTGAACTTGACTTTTTTAACAGGAGAAAAAATAGCGTCAACAGGAATTGTATTAATAACTTCTATGTACCGTTCATTAACTTCAGACGGAACATAACCTCTGCCTAAATCAATTTGAATTTCAAATCTGATATTTGCTCCATCCATCAAAGACATAATATGCTGACCGGAAGAAAGAACATCGACCTGTCCCATGCGGGCAAAATCGTCACTTTTTATATCCTGTTTACCTGACCATTCATAAAGCAGAACTTCCTGTTCGCCGTCCTGAGGCAGCTTTAAACGAATTTGTTTTAAATTATTAATTACCTCAAGAGTATCTTCGATAATATTAGGAATTGTTTCAAATTCACTGGATACATTGTGAACAGTTCCGTTAGCGTCAATTGATTCAATTTTTACAGCGGTAATCGCATAACCTTGTATCGAAGATAAAAGTACTCTGCGTAATGTATTACCTACAGTCGTACCAAAGCCCGGCTCAAACGGCGATGCTATGAACTTACCGTAATTTTGATTAAGTTCACCATGCTCGAATGTTATATTTTTAGGGCGTTTAAAACCTTGCATAAGATTCTTACGGGCCATGCTATCTCCTATCGTACCTTATTTAGAATATAACTCAATGATCATCTGTTCTTTTATATCACCGAGGTCCGTAATATCACTGCGACGCGGAGAAGCAAGGAATTTTCCTTTCATTGAATCCGGGTCCAAACTGAGCCAGGGCATTACGCCGGATTTTCCATACTCTCTTAAAGCGTCTTTGATAACAGTCAAATTCTTGCTTCCTTCGTTTATGCTTACTTCATTTTCAGGTTTTACAAGATATGAAGGAATTGTGATCTTCTGACCGTTCACTTTTACATGTCCATGTAATACAAGCTGCCTTGCCTGACTTCTTGATGATGCAAACCGTAATCTGTAAACAACATTATCAAGCCTTCTTTCAAGCAATACAAACAGGTTTTCACCTGCAATACCGGGCATACGCTGTGCTCTATCGAAGAATAACCGGAACTGCTTTTCCTGCATTCCATAAATTCTTTTAAGTTTTTGTTTTTCTCTTAATTGTACGCCGTAATCGGATCTTTTACCGGGTCTGGCTTTCGGATCTTTACCGGGAGCCGCTCTTTTTTTATTCATAGGGCATTTATCGCTTTTGCAGCGATTCCCTTTGAGCATTAATTTTTTCTGTTCTACACGGCACATTCTGCAAACAGGGCCGGTGTATCTAGCCATATGTTTCTCCTATATGACCGTCTTATATTCGACGGGTTTTTCTTGGCCTGCAGCCATTATGCGGAATTGGGGTAACATCGTTAATGGATTTTACTTTTATCCCCATAACTCCAAGCTGTCTTATTGCTGATTCTCTTCCGATACCGGGTCCTTTTATATAAACATGAACTTCACGCAAACCTGCCTGAAGCGCTTTTGCGGCAGCAGTTTCTGTTACCGATTGGGCGGCAAAAGGCGTAGATTTTTTCGCACCTCTGAATTGCAGCATACCCGAACTTGCCCAGGAAACAGTATTTCCCATCAAATCGGTGATTGTAACAATCGTATTGTTAAAGGTTGCCTGAATAAAGACATTACCTTCATATACTGATTTTTTCTCTTTCTTCTTTTTTGTAGCTTTTGCAGCTGTTGCCACTTATTCCTCCAATCCCTATTTCTTCTTACCGGCAACGGTTTTCTTTTTACCTTTGCGGGTACGGGCATTAGTTCTTGTGCGCTGGCCTCTTAACGGCAGCCCTTTACGGTGTCTTAAACCACGGTAACATCCAATATCCATAAGCCGTTTAATATTTAGAGCGATCTCTGTCCTCAGACGGCCTTCTACTTTATAATCACTTTCAATGATTGTCCTTAACTCATTGAGTTCTTCCTGAGACAAATCATTAATTAACCGCATAGGATCAAGTTTGGCTTTTGCGACAATTTCATCTGCGCTTGACTTGCCAATACCAAAAATATAGGTCAATGCGATATTTACATGTTTATTTGGGAGGTCAATCCCTACAAGACGTGCCATGTACTATTCTCCTTTAACCTTGCTTTTGTTTATGCTTGGGATTCTGGCATATAATTCGAATAATCCCATTTCGTTTAATTACCTTGCATTTATCGCAAATGGGCTTCACACTCGTTCTAACTTTCATTCTTCATAATCTCCTAAATATCGGGTTGTTTCAACCTCTGTTGTTTCAACCTAAGTTACAAGTTCCTTCCGCGTAATTTTCCGCGCTTCACCAAACCTTCATGGTGATGCATCTTTAACAATCCTTCAATTTGCTTCATGGTATCAAGCCCTACACCAACCATAATGAGAAGTGAAGTACCGCCCATAAGGAAAGCAATCGAAGCCGGTATCCTGAATGCTAATTGTATAAGTGTTGGGGTGACTGCTATAAACGCCAAATATAGCGCTCCAGGCAGTACGATACGGTTCAGGATTTTTGTAAGATATTCTTCAATACGTTCAGTTCTAATCCCGGGAATGGAACCGCCATTTTCCCTTATTTGTTTCGCTATTTCTATCGGGTTTAAAGTAACCTGTGTATAAAAATATGCGAAGAAAACAATGAGTATTACATAAAGTACATTATAAAAAACTCCCAGTGGATTTAACCAGTTCGATATAGTAGCAAGCCACGGGAAATTACCTCCTACAGATTGGGCAATCTGCAATGGAAACATCAAAATTGATGAAGCGAAAATTACAGGAATAACACCGGACGGATTAATTTTAAACGGAATATAAATATTCTGCGCTCCGTACATTTTTCTGCCGACTACCCTTTTCGCATAATTAACAGGAATCTTGCGCTGTCCTTGCTGTTCAAAAACAACCAACGCTACAATTCCTACGAACATGACAAGAACAATAATAACAAAAACAGGATTAATTTCGTTTCGTCTCATAAGACCGAATAATTCGATAATTGCTACAGGCAAACGGGCGACAATACCTGCGAAAATCAATAATGAAATACCATTACCGACACCTCTTTTGGTTATTTGTTCACCTATCCACATAAGGAACATTGTTCCTGTTGTAACAGTAAGCATGGCAATCAATGTAAAATACGTCATAGGAACATTTAAAAGCGGTTCGGGAGTACTTCCGTCAATCATTCTTGCGTATTGAGTAACGGCAAATGATTGAATTAAACAGACAACTACTGTTCCGTAGCGCTGCCATTTCTGGATTTTTTTGCGTCCGCCGTCTTCTTGCGATATTTTTTTCAAACTTGGAAAAACAATTAATAAAAGCTGCATAATAATTGACATAGAGATATAAGGCATAATCCCAAGCATGAATACGGAGAAGTTTGAGAATGCGCCGCCTGCGAAGAAGTCAAGATAATTTACAATCGGATTTCCTCCGCCGGAACTTCCCATATCAAAATAATTTTTAAGTACGGTTACATTTATTCCTGGAATGGGAAATACTGCGCCAATTCGGAATACTACAAGCATTCCGAAAGTAAAGAGGATGCGCTCGCGCAATTCTTTTATCCTAAACATTCCAATTATGGGATTAGCCATTTACTTTCCGCCTGCTTTAGCCGCTTGTGCTTTCGCATCTGCGCCTTTACTTTTATTTTTTGGTCTGGCTTTTTGAGGAGCCGGTATTACTGTTACCTCGCCTCCTGCCTTTTCTATCTTTTCTTTTGCTGCCGCAGAAATTCCATCGATCTTAAAAATTAATTTTTTTGTGATATTTCCGTTGGCAAGTACTTTTATCGGATCACTGCCTTTAACAAGTTTCTTTTTATGTAAAGAAGCCATGTCAACAGTTTCACCTGCTTCATAGCGTTTTTCAACATCGTTAAGATTTACAATTTGCCATTCCTGTTTAAAAGGATGATTTGAAAAACCTCTTCGTGCAAGTCTTCTGTAAAGAGGCATCTGACCGCCTTCAAATCCAACGTAGGGATTTCCTCCGCCGGAGCGTGCTTGCTGTCCTTTATGCCCCTTACCTGCGGTAGTTCCTCTGCCTGAACCTTGCCCGCGTCCAACTATCCGCTTTTTTTTGTTTGCGCCAACCGGGGCGTGCAAATTAAAATCGTGAGCCATTATTTCTTATCCTTTTCGACTTTATCCATATTAGTAACTTTTACCAAATGAGACACGTTTCTTACCATTCCCATGATAGCCGGGTTATTATCATGTTCTTTTGACGAACCGATTTTTCTAAGACCCAATGATCTAACTGTAGCGCGATGCTGAGGAAGAGCTCCTATAGTACTGCGTACAAGCTGAACTTTAATTTTTGCCATACGTCGTTCCTCCTAACCCCACAGTTCATTGAGGG
Organism: Treponema sp.; assembly: GCA_009781475.1. Lineage (GTDB taxonomy): Bacteria > Spirochaetota > Spirochaetia > Treponematales > Breznakiellaceae > WQXQ01. Next base: position 1,535 of record WQYB01000011.1, on the reverse strand, counting down.
ACTTGCCTCTGTTTCTTGAAACAGTTTTAGCATCCATCATCTTTGTAATACAATCAAATGTAGCTTTTACTACGTTATATTGATTTGATGATCCGATTGACTTTGAAAGCACGTCGGTAACTCCGCCCGCTTCCATTATTGCGCGTACAGGACCGCCTGCGATAATACCAGTACCTGAACGGGCTGGTTTTAAAAGTACATAAGAAGATTTAAAAAATCCTTTTACATCATGCGGTATAGTGCCGTTTTTAACAGGAAGCTGAACCAAACTTCTTTTTGCTTTATCTATACTTTTGCGGATAGCTTCGGATACATCGTTTGCTTTTCCAAAACCATAACCTACTTTTCCTTTTCGATCTCCTATTACTGTAAGAGCAGAGAATGAAAAACGCCTTCCGCCTTTTACAACTTTAGCAGTTCTGTTAAGTTTAACAAGTTTTTCAACAAATTCTTTTTCAACAGGTTCACGATCACCGCGATCTCTTCCGCGGCCTCTTCTGCCTTCACCTCTGCCTCTGCGGACTTCTACAGCCGCTTCAACAGTATCTTCAGCGCTTGTATCTGCATCATTATCTTCAATAGAAGCATCGTTTAATTTATCATCGAGAACATCATTGTCGATAATTTCGTTCGATTTTGCCATCATTCCCCCTAGAAACTGATTCCCGCTTTCCGGGTTCCATCGGCTAAAGCCTTAACAACTCCATGATATAAATATCCATTGCGATCAAATACTACCGCTTTGATATTTCTTTCCAATAAACGCTTGCCTACAACTTCACCTAATTGTGCGGCTCCCTTTACGTTTGCTTTAATATCTTTTAATTCCTTTTCCAAAGAAGAAGCGGAAACCAGAGTGAAACCCTTGGCATCGTCAATAATCTGAACAGAAAGACTTTTATTACTTTTTGTAACAGTCATCCTTGGGCGTTCTGCAGTTCCATTTATCCTTTTTCGGATATGAACTTTTCTTCTAAGCCGTTTTCTGTTTTTTTCCAGCATTTTTTGTAACATATACTTTCCTACTTAACGCCTGATTTACCGACTTTACGTCTGATAATTTCATCATCATAACGAATACCTTTACCTTTATAAGGTTCAGGACCTCTTAACTTGCGAATCTGCGCTGCAAACTCACCCACACGCTGTTTATCTATTCCGCTAATTGTCAATTTTCCGCCTTGATCAACGACAACTGTTAATCCTTCAGGGATGCCGACAAAAATATCATTGGAGTAGCCAAGACTCATTAATAAAAGTTTGCCTTGTACTTCAGCCTTGTAACCAACGCCGTTTACAATTAAAGATCTGTTAAAACCGTTTGAAACACCAACTATCATGTTATTCAAAAGATTGCGGTAAAGACCATGATATGCCTTCGACTGCTTCTCTTCATTCTTGCGGCTAACGACTATAACATCGCCTTCCGTTTTAAATTCGATAACTGGATGGTATTTTTGCTGAAGTTTTCCTTTGGGACCTTCTACGATCATCTCTTCATTTTGAAAAGTAATCTTAATCCCGCCGGGAACTTT
>WQYB01000010.1 GCA_009781475.1 Treponema sp. | reverse complement strand
TTGAAGGACGCTGGAGACGGCTTGCACGTTATTACAATACAAATGTAGAAATGATCCAGCAAATGATGAATATCGGAGACAAAGCAAATGAATGGCGTGATGCTGCAGAAAAAGCGCTTCATTCACGATTGATCATTGAGACATTAATGGAAGAGCAGAAAATCGAAGTTTCAGACGAAGATGTAGATAAAGAATTTGAATCGATAGCAGCAGCGAATAACACACAAGTTGAAGAAATTAAAAAACACTACAACGAAGAAGCGGTTTTCTACCTTAAAGAAGACATCAAAGAAAAAAAGATAACCGATTTATTGCTTGCAGAAAATAATTTAAAACCCGGAAAAAAGGAGAATTATCTGGATTTCATGTCAGATAATGGTTAAATTAGATATATGAGTATTAAAATGAGTAACCTGGTTCCGATTGTTGTCGAACAGACAGGTATGGGAGAGCGTTCCTACGATATTTATTCACGTCTGTTAAAAGACAGAATTGTTTTTTTAGACGGCGAAATTAATGATGTTTCTGCAGACCTTGTCGTTGCGCAGCTTTTATTTTTAGATGGACAGGATGTTGAAAAGGATATTAACCTTTATATAAATTCACCCGGCGGCTCTGTAACTGCCGGTTTGGCAATTTACGATACTATCCAGCATGTTAAATCCGATGTGCAGACAATCTGCCTTGGACAAGCAGCAAGCATGGCAGCTTTAATCCTTACATCAGGAACTGCAGGCAAGCGGATGATTCTTCCGTCATCGAGGGTGTTGATTCATCAACCATGGGGCGGAGCCAGAGGGCAGGCGCGTGACATCGGCATTCATTCTAAAGAGATTGTCCGAATAAAAAAATTGATAATCGAATATTTTGCCAATCATACAGGTAAAACTGCAGAAAAAATATCTTCAGATATGGAAAGAGATTTTTTTATGTCCGCACAGGATGCGGTTGAATACGGCATAGCCGATTCGATTTTAACGAGGGAAAAAAATGGCAAAACTTCGTAACGGACCTGAAGTATTTGAAAGAGTTTGTTCTTTCTGCGGAAAAAGCGCCGACATGGCTCGCCGCCTTATTGCCGGTCCTCATGATGTATTTATCTGCGATGAATGTATAGAAGTCTGCCGTAAAATTCTTAGCGAAGAAGAACATGAACTTACCACACATTTTACAGGTGATATCCCGACTCCAAAAGATATAAAAAATTATCTTGACCTTTTTGTTATAGGGCAAGATGAAGCAAAAAAGGCACTTTCCGTCGCGGTTTATAATCACTATAAAAGAATAGCGAACCCTTCCAAAGATAAAGAAAGCGAAGAAGTTGAAATCGAAAAATCAAATGTTTTATTAATAGGACCAACCGGAACCGGCAAAACGTTACTTGCAAAAATACTTGCTAAAAAGTTAAAAGTACCTTTTGCAATTGTTGACGCTACTACCCTTACAGAAGCAGGTTATGTAGGCGAAGATGTAGAAAACATTCTATTAAAATTGATACAAAGCGCAGGCGGTAACATTTCCGCAGCAGAAAGAGGCATTGTTTATATCGATGAAATCGACAAGGTTGCACGCAAGGGCGAAAATATTTCGATAACACGCGATGTTTCGGGAGAAGGTGTTCAGCAGGCGCTTTTAAAAATAATCGAGGGAACTGTCGCTTCTGTACCTCCGCAAGGCGGAAGAAAACATCCTAACCAGGAATTAATACGCATTGATACTACAAATATTTTATTTATCTGCGGCGGCGCATTTGTCGGATTGGATAAATTAATTTCACGCCGTGTTGTTCAGCACCCGATGGGTTTTGGCGCAGAAACAGGCAGCAGCGAAAAATCGCTTAAAGAACTTTACGATTCTATGCACCCCGATGATTTAATCCAGTTTGGAATGATCCCTGAGTTTATCGGGCGTTTACCAATAATCGTTGGTCTTGAAGAACTAAAACGCGAAGATTTAAAACGCATTATAACAGAACCAAGAAACGCAATTGTGCGCCAGTATCAGGCTTCGCTCGCTTATGATAATGTAAAACTTGAATTTACAGAAAAAGCCATCGATGCAATCGCAGACAAGGCTATAAAACAAAAAACAGGCGCACGCGGACTGCGCGCGATTGTAGAAAGAATGATGACAGACATCATGTTCGACATACCTTCCATTACAGGTGAAAAACATGTAACCATTACTCATGATACAGTAGAAAAATTACAACCGCCTGAAATTACATATCTTGATCAAAAGCAAAAAAGCGCATAACAAAAAATCCGAGGTTTAGCCTGTGAAAAAACTTGATTCATCCAAACTCGGAGGTTTGTTCTCACGGTTACGCGGAAAAAACAATTCTGTTTATGATTATTTTGAAACAGAAGCCCTTGCAGCTGAAGATTTTCCGCTGCTTCCGCTTCGTGACCTTGTTCTTTTTCCCCAAACTGTAGTTCCGATTTTTATTACATATAAACCCGGTATCATAGCTTTGGAAGAAGCATTAAAACGCGATTTTCGCCTTTTTGCTTCCTGCTTAAAAAAGAATGATCTACGTTTATCATCCGATGAATCATATCCTATTGGCACTGTAGCAAGAATAATTTCTCATTTAAAACTGCCGGATAATACTTACCGCGTTGTTTTTCAATGTGAATACAGGGGAACAATTATTTCGAATAACATTCAAAATAATTTGAATATCGTAAAAGTAGAACCGTTAAAAACAATCGGATTAAATGAGCCTTTAAATACAGAAGATACAGGTTTAATACGAAGTGTTCAAAAATCATTTTCACAATATGCGGAATACTCGGGGAAAATAGGTCCTGACACTCTTATCGCTGTAGAAAAATCCGAAGACCCCGAAAGGCTTGCAAATCTTGTGTGCAATGCCGTTTATATAAAATCCGAGAAAAAAATTGAACTATTGTCATATACTGATACAAGAGAAAGGTATCTTGCAATCCTTGAAATACTTGAAAAAGAAAATGAAATATTCGGTATCCAAAAAAATATTTCCGGCAAAGTACGAAGAAAGATGGATAAACGCCATCGCGAATATATTTTAAACGAACAGCTTAGAGAAATTAATAAAGAACTAGGTAAAGATAAAATCGAAGATGAATTTGCAATTTTAGAAAAACGAATTGCAGAAAAGAAACCTCCAAAAGAAGTTTGCGAAAGAGTAGAAAAAGAAATAAAAAGACTGCGCAAACTGCAGCCGCTTTCGCCGGAAGCCGGCGTTTTAAGGGGTTATCTTGAATGGATAGCAGACCTTCCCTGGAGTAATTATTCTGCAGAATCGGAAAAAACTGACGCTAACAGCATTCTAACCGATGCTGAAAAAATCCTTGATGAAGATCATTTTGGAATGCAAAAAGCAAAAGATCGCATAATCGAGTTTATCGCTGTAAGACAGCTTTTAATGAATAATAGCGAGCAGAAAATAGAGAATAAAGAACAAGTAGAAAATACAAGTGATACAATAGAAAATAAATATGAAAAATTAGAAATTGAGAATGATAAAATAACAGATACAAACGCAGAAGACGAAAATTCTCATTCTCCTGCTCCACAATCAATTAAAGGTCCCATTCTTTGTTTTGTTGGACCTCCGGGAACCGGTAAAACAAGTCTTGGAAAATCTGTCGCTCGTGCTTTGGGGCGAAACTTTGTGCGAATATCTTTGGGCGGCGTGCGCGATGAAGCGGAAATTCGCGGGCACAGGAAAACCTATGTAGGAGCGCTTCCCGGTAAAATAATCCAGTCAATGCGTAAAGCCGGAACTTTAAACCCTGTATTTTTGTTAGACGAAATTGATAAACTTTCCCATGATTTTAGGGGAGATCCTGCATCTGCTTTATTGGAAGTTTTAGACCCGGAGCAAAACTCAACCTTTGTGGATCACTACCTGGAAGTTCAATATGATTTATCTAAAGTTATGTTTTTGACAACAGCGAACTCTCTCCATTCCATTCCGTATCCGTTACTTGATCGTATGGAAATAATCGAAGTTCCCGGTTACGGTGAAAATGAAAAATTAAACATTGCAAAACAATTTTTGGTTCCAAAAGGACTTCGTGACAATGGTTTAAATACGGCAAATATAATATTTAAAGATGAAACTTTAAAAGACATTATTCGTTTTTGGACAATGGAATCGGGGGTGCGCAACCTTGAGCGCGAAACTGCACGCTGCATAAGACGCATTGCAAGAGAAGCAGTAACAAAAGGATATGGAAAAGAAAAACAAGTTTGCGATTTTACAAAAACGGTAAAACCTGAAAACCTGGAAAAACTGCTTGGCAAGAAAAAATACAAAAGAGACGTTGTATACAGGGAAGCACGCATCGGCGTAACTTACGGTCTTGCGTGGACTGAATACGGCGGAACCATCATGCCTGTGGAAACAATCCGTTACGACGGAAACGGAGAACTTTTAATAACAGGAAACCTCGGCGATGTAATGAAAGAAAGCGCTCGTATCGCACTTTCCTATCTTCGCAGCATCGCAGGCAACTATAATTTTACCTTGAAAGATTTATCAAAATCGGATTTTCACATTCATGTCCCCGAAGGCGCAATCCCAAAAGACGGACCATCAGCGGGTATCACTTTGGCTTCTTCATTATTGTCTACCCTGTGTAAAGTTCCTCCGCTTCCCTGCATCGCAATGACAGGAGAGCTGACCTTAACAGGGCGAATACTTCCAATCGGCGGTTTAAAAGAAAAACTATTAGCTGCGATAAGAAACGGCATGGAAAAAACACTGCTGCCTAAAGATAACGAAGACGACTGGAACGAACTTGATAAAGAAATTAAATCTTCCATAAAAGCAGAGTTTGTTGAAACTGCCGCTGACGTTTTTAAATTATTATTTGATAAAAAAATACTTGGTAAACCTGCGGTTAAATCAAGAAAAAAAAGATAATTGCCGTTAATTACCAGTTTTCCAATCTTAAATTTTTTACTCTAATAAACTCGTTTGTATTATTTGTAACAAAAATTAAATCTCTGGCTAATGCTTGTGACGCAAGCTGCATGTCATAAGCACCTATTGTTCTTCCAATACACTCTAACTCTGCTCTGATTAATCCATAAATTTCAGCATCACGAGTATCAAAGTTAATTATTTCAAACGGCGAAAGGAAATTATATAAAGCATTTCTATTTTTTTCACGCCATGCGCTTTTTGATGCGCCATATTCCAATTCTGCTACTGTTACCGAAGATATCTTTATATCCTTTGTTTTTATTTTATGTAATTTTTGCGTAATGTTTTTTGGATGTTTATTTATTATGTAAATACAAATATTTGTATCCAAGAGGTACATTACTTTTGCTTCCTTTTTTGCATTTCAGGCTGTTTTCTTCCTTCTGTAAAATAATCACTTGAAAATTCATTTAAACTATTCTTAAAATGTTTCCAAGGATCATCCTGTGGAAAAAGAATAATTGTATTACCAATTTTTTTTATCATTAATTCTGACTCTTTGATATAAAATTCTTTGGGAATTCTTAACGCTTGGCTATTACCGCTTTTAAATACTTTAACTGTTTTCACTATTGTTCCTCTATAACAAGTATATACTATTGTATATACATTGTCAATATTATCATCACTAAAAATTGCCGTTAATGAATTAAAAGCGCATACAAAAAAACCGCAATTGAAAGAATAAAGAAAATCAATACAAAGGTAAAAATAAATGTAAACTTTTTCATAAATGCACCCCCCTTAAAAAAATCTTATTCTCTGCACTAGAAGATAAGCATTTTTATAAGGATCGACCAGTGTTTTTTACAAAATACCGCTTGAATTTATGAGGCTAATAATTTAATTTCAATTTATAGAGCTTTTATCAAGAACTATTCCTTACAGCTCCATTATTTCATGTCTGATATTCCCTTGCGAATTTCTGATCATTAATATCATTTTATTTTCATTGGGAATTAGTGCAAGACGTAATACCTCTTCATTAACATACTGCTTATAATTGATATTATCTGCTTCTATCTCACGATTGAATATATCATATTCATTTCTTCTTACCCCAAAATAAGATTCTTTAATTTCCAATATACCCAATCCATTTATTCTATGTGCGATATATAATTTGTCTCCAACTATTATAAAATCATTAATTGTTAGATAATTATTCGACCAGTAATCATCTGTTCTATCTATTCTAAACGAAATTGCAAAACTGTTTCTTAAATCAAGATCATTGTAAATAGAAATATGTTCATAAAGTCCGCTTCTACCAAATGAAGCAGAAAAAATCCCGAGGTATTTAAAAGAAATCCTGGCTTGATAAATCTGTTCGTAGGTTCCATTATTTTTTATTTCTCTATAATGCGAATAATCAAGTTTACCTGTTGAATTTAAATGATAAAATAAAATATATTTGGGTATAATTAAATTATCAACAGCAATCAAATAGTTATCATTAATTACCAAATCATCAATAGCCTTTCTTATATAAGGTATTCCTTCTGGAACTTCAAACTTAAACCACTGTTCATTTATTAAATGATATTGAACCAGCATTGCTTCACCCATCATTCCGCCGATAAATATATTTTGATCGTTTATCAAAATAGTTTTTGGTGTAATATCGAAAGGAATAGATAATTTTATTTCTTTGGTTGTATGAATGTTATAAATAACAATAGCATTGTCATCTGTATCAATAATAGCAATTATATCTTTTTGATTTGTTCCAAATATTGATTTATTTGTTACATAAAATATTTTTTGTTCAATAATTTGTCCGTTTTCGTAAGTATTCAATGAAACTGTCATACTGTCTTTTGGTAATAAAAAATAAGTGCCTTCTTCCTGTTGATTTAATGACATATTAAACGGTGTAAATCCAAAAGGAGAGGATTCATCAGGTGATGATTTTGGCTTAAAGCCTTTGCATGAAAGAAATATAAAGCCTATTAAAAAGATAATAAATAATTTTTTCATCAATTTATCTCCTGATATATAATAACACATAATTACATCTGCAGCCTATAGATTATTTTTTCAATTTATTACATAATAACCACATGAAATATGATGTAATTTTAGCAGGAGTCGGAGGACAGGGAGTTTTATCTGTAGCCTCCATTATAGCCCACGCCGCATTAAGCGAAGGGTTCGAGGTGCGCCAAAGTGAGGTGCATGGTATGGCACAAAGAGGCGGGCAGGTAATTTCTCATATGCGCATTTCTGACAAAAAAATCGCAGGCGACCTTGTTCCAAAGGGAGGAGCCGACATGATTATCGCGATGGAACCCCTTGAAGGTCTTAGATATGTGTCTTATTTAAAACCGGACGGCATTTTAGTCAGCGCTGCCGATTCATTTGTAAATATGCCGAACTATCCCGATATTAAAGAAGTTCATTCTTCGATAAAAAAACTTCCCAAGTCCAAGATTATTCAAACGGCTGTTTTGGCAAAAGAAGCAGGGCTTGCAAAAGCCGCGAATACCGTTATGGTAGGAGCCGCTTCATGTTTTCTTCCTTTGAAAGGTCAAAGCCTTGAAAAAATCATAACCGATACTTTTACAAAAAAAGACGCTAACACAGTAACAGCAAATACAAAGGCTTTTAAACTTGGTGTCGATGCCTGTAAAAAAGCGTAAACAGGTTAAAATGGAATTGAAAAAATGAATTTTCAATACTGGAATCCTCAAATAGAAAAAATGCCGAGAGCGGAGCTTGAAGCCTTACAGCTGCAAAAGTTAAAAGCAGAAATCGACACCGCATTTCGCACTCCGTTTTATAAAGAGCGGTTTACAAAAGTTGGTATTAAAAGTTCTGATGAAATAAAAACCCTGGATGATTTAAAAAAAATTCCGTTTACCACCAAAGATGATTTAAGAGACGGGTTCCCCTACGGATTTTTGGCAATTCCAAAAGAAGATGTTATACGCCTTCATTCATCAAGCGGAACCACAGGCATTCCAACAGTAATTTATTTCAGCAAGGATGATATTAAACGCTGGGCAGATTTTATGGCACGCTGTATTTACAGTACGGGTTGTACAAAAAATGATGTGTTTCAAAACATGATCACTTACGGTCTTTTCACCGGCGGGCTTGGTTTTCATCAAGGCGGCGAAGAAGTGGGAATGCTTGTAATCCCAGCGGGAGCCGGCAACACCGCCCGCCAATTTAAGATGATGCAGGATTACGGAACAACTGTGTTACACGCAACGCCAAGTTTTTTGCTTCACCTTGAAACAAAAATGAAGGAAGCTGGTGTTGAACGAAACAGTCTTGTTATAAAAAAAGCCTTCGGCGGAGCCGAGCCGTATTCAGAAGATACAAGAAAACGCATCGAAGCTCTTTTAAAAGTTGATGTATATAATTCCTATGGTCTTTCGGAAATGAACGGTCCCGGTGTCGCGTTTGAATGTCAGTGCAAGGACGGGCTTCACATTTGGGAAGACGGCTACATTGCCGAAATCGTAAACCCAGATACACTCCAGCCTGTAAAAGAAGGTGAAACAGGAGAGCTTGTTTTAACAATCCTATGCCGTGAAGCGACTCCAATACTTCGTTATCGCACAAGAGACCTAACTTCGTTCTACACAGAACCTTGCGCCTGCGGAAGAACCCATCGCAAACTGCGCCGAATAACAGGACGCAGTGACGATATGCTGATTATTAACGGCGTAAATGTTTTCCCAAGCCAGATCGAAGAAGTTATCATGAGCATGAAGGAAGTCGGCAACAACTACCTTATAATAGTAGAAAAAGACGGCGCTTTGGACAAACTTACAGTAAAAACCGAAGTAAATGCCGAAACTTTTATGGACGATTCACGCCATCTAAACGCACTTAAAGAAAAAATCAAAGAAACCTTGCAAACATCGATTTCCATTAGCCCGAAAGTTGAGCTTCAGGAAAGCGGCAGCCTGCCAATCTCCGAAGGCAAAGCCGTGCGGGTCATAGACAACCGCCCAAAAGATATATAAAGAAGATTTCACAAGAAGGCACAAAGGCACGGAGTATTACTTCGGTATCTTTTCCTAATTCCCAATAAATATTAGACAGCAATCAATGATTTCTAGAGGTTTAAAGAAGAAATCGAACAACAACTTTGTGACTCCGTGACTCCGTGTGATAAATTAGAAAAAAAGCTTGACAGGCTGATATAAATATGATATATTAATGATATCAATACAATATCAGGAGTAATTTATGAAAGAAACATCAAACCCCGAAAAATTCCATTATGAGGAAGTGCAGAAGAAAACCGCAAACGGTATGTTTGTATTAATCTTTAATACACTATTAATACTGGCAGGAATAGCGCTTTTTATTTATGGGCTTATTATTAATATCAACGGCAACGAAATAATTTTAGGCACAACATTAACAATAATTGGCTCTATTTACAGCTTTGTAATTGGTCCTGTTTTATATGTAGGTTTAAAAATTATTAAGCCAAACGAAGCTCTGGTACTTACGCTGTTCGGTAAATATGTCGGCACTATAAAAAAAGAAGGTTTTTACTATGTAAATCCGTTCTGTACAGGAGTAAATCCCGCGCAAGGCAGCACTACTCAAAACCAGACACAAGCAGTAACAACTGTAATCGAAGGTGCTAATTATAACTTCAACTTACCAAGTCTTGGCAGTAAAAAAATATCGTTGAAAGTATCAACCTTAAATAACGACAAGCAAAAGGTAAACGACCAGTTAGGCAACCCGATAATGATTGGTATTGTTGTTGTTTGGAAAGTTGTAAACACGGCAAAAGCGGTATTCAATGTAGACAACTACAAAGAATTTTTATCGATACAGTGCGATTCGGCATTGCGTAATATCGTACGCCTTTATCCTTATGACGCTTACGGCTCTGATTGCGAAAAATCCCTGCACGGCTCCAGCCAGGAAATTGCCGTAAAATTAAAAGATGAAATTCAATCCAAGGTAGAAATAGCTGGGTTGGAAATCCAGGAAGCGCGAATAACCAACTTGTATTACGCTCCGGAAATTGCCGCCGCCATGCTTCAAAGACAGCAGGCTTCCGCGGTCGTAGATGCCAAACAATTAATTGTACAGGGAGCCGTAGGTATGGTAGAAATGGCTTTGGCAAAATTAAACGAAGCGGAAATTGTAAAACTTGATGAAGAAAGGAAAGCCGCAATGGTTAGTAATCTTCTTGTCGTTTTATGCGGCAACAGGGACACACAGCCGATCATAAACAGCGGTTCATTATATTAATGGGAAAAAAAGACGTAATACAAGCCGAAGATAAAGACGCTAAAAAGCAATTTTTGCTTCGCTTGTCAGATTCGCTTTGGAAGGAACTCTCCGCCTGGGCACAGGACGATTTTCGTTCAATCAACGGGCAGATAGAGTTCCTTTTAAGCGAGTGTGTGAAGAAGAGAAAGAAGGCTTAAGAAAATAAATCTGAATGTGTACCTGTGGCGGAAGCAGATAGTATCAATTTGTCTTCAAAAATTTGATACATTAAAAGCCAGTTTGGCTCGATATGACATTCACGAAAATCCTTCAGATTTCCAGATAATTGATGATCCTTGTACCGTTCAGGCATTGGTTTACGATTTGCAAGCAAGTCAAGTACATCAGTTAACTTTGCCATATCCTTTCCGCGCTTTTTCATTAACTTTGCATCTCGTTTCATTTTGTTAGTAAACACAATTTCAAGCATTATTAATCTTCCAGCATTGCAGCGACCGCTTCTTTCGCAGTTTTGTATGGACCATGCAGATTAGTACGATTACGAGTATCATAAATAGCTTCTAGTAAATCGGTGTTTGTTTTTTGGCGTCTTACTGCAAATGGGATGCCATCATTTTCAATAGCTGCTGAGAGGAACATTCGGACTGCTGTAGATGTATCAAGTCCAAGAGTATTAAAAAGCGAATCAGCAGCCGTTTTTACATTATCATCTACACGTACTTGAATTGTAGCCATAAGACATCTCCAAACAATGAATTATACTTACAATTTAATACATTTTCGTACATTTATCAATCAATATAAGAAAAATAACACAACTCCGCGAAGTTTTAGCTGCAGTCCTTAACGCTTGAGCAAGCAAAAAACATTTACTACCTATATAAATACCTCTTGACAAATACCCTAAACACTTGTATAGTTATATTGATATGGGAATCTCTAGCCTACAAGAAAAAATCTCTGTCCTCTCCGGAGCCGCCAAATATGACGCTTCCTGCGCTACATCCGGCAGTACGGGTTTTAACAACCAGGGCAGCGGTAAAATGGGAGCAACACTCCCAATGGGTGTATGCCATAGCTGGACACAGGACGGGCGCTGTGTAAGTCTTTTAAAAGTACTGTATTCCAATGTTTGTAAATACGACTGCGCTTATTGTGTTAACCGTGCGTCCGCAGATATTAAAAGATCAACCTTTACCGTAAAGGAACTGGCAGAACTTACAACCGAGTTTTACAAACGAAATTATATTGAAGGGCTTTTTTTATCATCAGGGATTTTCGCAGACCCCGATATCGTCATGGAAAAATTAACGGAAACTGCAAAAACACTGCGAACAGAAATGGGATTCGGCGGTTATATTCATTTAAAGTTGATACCGGGAACTGGCGAAAAAATGATTCGGGAAGCAGGCAAATGGGCGGACAGGCTAAGCGTCAATATAGAGCTGCCAACAGAAAAAAGTTTAATAAGCCTCGCTCCCGAAAAATCAAAAAAAACAATTATAGGAGCAATGAATGATTTTTCTGACATCAGATGCGAAACAGAAGAGACTCAGCGTAAAGTAAAATTTCTCCCGCAGGGAAAAACAACCTCCCCCTGGTTTGCACCTGCGGGACAAAGCACCCAGCTTATTGTTGGAGCAACTGGTGAAGACGACAGGCAGATCATAAATTTGACCAGTTCGCTCTACAATAAGTTTTCTTTAAAACGTGTGTACTACTCCGCTTTTATTCATCCAAACCGTTTTGATCCGCGTCTTCCCGAAACTGACAGTCCGCCTTTAGTAAGGGAACATCGTTTATATCAGGCGGATTGGCTTTTGCGTTTTTATCATTTTAGCGCGAACGAAATACTCAGCGAAAAACAACCGTTCCTTGATGCGCACATCGATCCAAAAACTGCATGGGCATTAAACAATTTGGATTTTTTTCCAATCGAGATAAACCGCGCCGATTACGAAACGCTTTTGCGCATACCGGGTATCGGCGCGAAAACAGCAAGGCGTATTATCGAAAACAGGCGATCGCGAAACATCACAATAGAAAATCTGCACAGATTAGGCGCTACTTTAAAACGCGCGCGTTATTTTTTAACAGCAGGCGGCGTGTATATCGAACGCCCTGACGACCCTACCCGCATTCGCCGTCTGCTTTCAGGGCAGGATGGAGCGGGATTGCAACTGCCGCTTTTTGATTTTTAATATTGTTGGAGCAAAGATTTCTTATGAAAGATAACCTAAATAAACTTTTTTCCTCATTATTAGAAAATCATGTAAAAGAAAATAATTCATTATTTAGTGATATTCCTTTTGAAATGACAAGCGATATTAGTTGTTATCAGCGTTTATACGAACAGGCGGATATCGATTTTATAACATCGTATTTTACAAGAGGGTTTAATGTTTCTATATTAACAGGACCCGCGCGGGACTTAATCGAATTATCATTTTACGCTTTTGATCTTTTATTACACGCATGGCTGAGCGAACTGCCTGTAGAAAGGGAAATAACCGCGTTTGGCAAAAATATTCTTTCGGCAGTTAACATAAACAATCTTAAGCAAAGAAATCAAACAATAGAAAAAATAATTAACGACCGTATAAACAAAGATACGCTTGCTGTATTAAACGCTTCGCAAAAAGTAAATCATGAAGTTCACAGAATGATGGGTTTGCTTCGGTTTTCGCCGAATAAAGAAGGCGTTTTTATAGCCAAATGCGAACCTGATCATTTTATACTACCCGCCTTAAAAGAGTTTTTTTCGCTGCGTTTTGGAAAAACAGCCTGGTCTATAATCGATGAAAAACGGCAATTATGTTTAGCTTCTAACGGACAAGTCAAAATCATGAATAATAATTTTACTAAAACGGCTTCTGCCAAAAGCGATGATTGGGAAGAACTGTGGAAACACTACCATAAGACGATTAATAACGAAGATCGCAATAATCCCGATTTACAGCGTCAATTTATGCCCAAACGCTACTGGAAATACCTGCCCGAAGTTTGATAAAGAGAATTTTAACCACAGAGGACACGGAGGAACACGGAGGAACACGGAGGTTTTAGTCCGAAAGCTTCTTCTTACTCCGTGTACTCCGTGGTATAATTATCTATTAATTTAATTAATAAAATGCTATATATACTAGTAGGGGGTTATTAACCTGAAACTTATAATTGCGTCTTTTTCATTTATTATTCTTTTATCATTTTCTCTATTTAATGTGTTTGCTCAGAGTAGTACTTTGACCCTTGAAGATGCGGTAAACCTCGCTTTAGAATACAATTTACCTTTAAGAAAAATAGAAATTGACCTAACAGCAAGCGGTTATTCGGAAAGAAACCTTTGGTCGGAAATATTCCCGACAATAAATGCAAGTGTTAGGTTTGGTTATACAACTAACCTTTTCAGCGATGTTCAGCTTCGTGATGCAGGAACAAATTACGGTTTTGGATTTGGTTTAAACCTTGGTTTGAATGCAGGTATTCCCTATGCCATAAGAAGTTTAAAACTTGCTCATCAGGGAAATATTTTAAGATATGAAGATGCACGTAACCAGTTATCAATCCAAGTAACAAAAAGATTTTATTCTTTAATTGCCGAAAATAATAATCTTAAACTGCTTGAAGAAGTTTTAAACCTGGCACAAAGACAATTTACAAGAAGCGAAACATTATTCAGAAACGGTTTTGTCGGAGAACTTTCGCTTACTCAAAGCAGAATCGCTTTGGAAAACGCGCGTTACAATCTGGAAGCAGCAAGAATTATTTACAGAAATAATTTATCAGAATTCCTTGCGATAATTGGAATACCCGATGATGAAAACACAACATTTACCGGCGAAATAAGTATCACAAGAATCGAAGCCGACGCAGATTTCCTTATAAGAGAATATCTTCATTTGCGCCCGGACATTGTAAGAAACAAACAGGAGATTGAAAGACTTTCGGCTGTACGAACACAAACCATGATGCAAAGCCGCGCTCCGTCATTAAACTTATCGCTTGACTGGAACAGTTCAAACTTCGATCCCTTTGCTGATACTTTAAGCGCTTCCGCACGTTTGAGCATTCCAATTGATCCGTGGGTTCCGGGTACTTCAAGAAATCAGTCAATTTCCAGAACCGCAGATTCAATAGAAAAAGCAAGACTCGATTTGGAAATAACAGAAAATTCTGCAAGAACACAAATTAGAACCCTTTGCGCTACCCTTCGCAATTCCTGGGACAGTATCCGAATAGCAAGACTAAGCCTCGAAGCTGCGCAGCGCGGATATCAGCTAACGGAGCAGGCTTTTCAAAACGGTTCTGTTGAAGCGCTTGTTTTGGAAGATTCGCGTAACAATATGGCGAATGCGAGACAGCGGTTTTTACAGGCAGAGCTTTTTTATTTTAACATGATACTTGACCTTTCTGCCGCTTTAAATGTTGACTGGAAATATTTAATTCAAACCTTTGGAGTGCCAAATGAATAAAAGTAAAATTATCACAATTGCGATTATTTCATTAATAGTTTTGTTTGCTGTTTTAATCTTATTTAATATATTCGGTCCAGAAGAAGACGAAAGTTCAAGACCGCAGCAAATGCGAAGCGGTCCTGCTACTACAGTGCGCGTAACGCCTGTCACTACGGGGATTATCGAAAAAAGCGTAATCCTTAACGGCGAGATACTCGCGCGTAACCAGGTAACAATTTTACCGGCTATGGCTGGCAGGTTAGTTGACATGCGTTTCAGCGTCGGAGACAGAGTCACAAGCGGAAGTATTGTGGCTATGGTAGATCCGTCAAGACCGGGAGAAGTTTTTTCACGCAGCCCTGTTGTATCTACTGTTACGGGAACTGTTTTAAACGCTCCTTTCAGCATTGGTGATTCGGTTACACCGCAATCGGGCATTTATATAGTAGGAGATCTTTCCGCATTGTTAGTTGAAACTTTTGTTCCAGAGCGCTTTGCAACCTCTGTAACCCAGGGCATGAGAGCCTCTTTATGGTTTGAAGCAATCCCGGGCGAAACATTTAACGCTGAAGTTTTTGAAATAAATCCGGTTCTTGATCCTGTTAGCCGCACTTTAAGAATACGTCTTCGATTTTTAAATACCGACCCTCGAATAAGAGCCGGGATGTTTGCTACTTTAAGTCTTATAACAAACAGAAAAGCGGATGTCCCTGTGATTCAAAGAACTTCTGTTATTAATACATACGGTTCATGGATTGTGTTTGTTGTTGATGAAGAAAATATCGCAAGACGCCGTGTTGTTACATTAGGTCTTGACAGCGAAGATCAACTTGAAATTTTAAGCGGTGTTTCCCTTGGAGAAAGAGTTGTAAGCGCGGGACAAAATTTTCTTTCTGACGGCGATCCTGTCCGTATAGCGGAATAATTATGAGTATAACTGAATATTCGGTAAAACGCCCTGTTACAATAATAATGCTTTTCGTTCTTTCTATAGGTATTGCTGTTACATTAATCGGCAGTCTTTCCATGGATATGTATCCGTCTGTAGACAGACCTTTTCTTTCAGTTTGGACGCGCTTCCCCGGAGCGGGACCTGCCGATATCGAACGTAATGTTACAGAACGCCTTGAAAGAGCGCTTTCGTCTTCAAGGGGTCTTGTCAACATGACGAGTAACTCTCAATTTGAATCAAGTACAATTAACCTGGAGTTCGCCTACGGAACAGATATGGACAAAGCGGTAAACGATACGCAAATTCTTTTAAACAGGCTTGTAAATTCACTGCCTACGGGAGTTCAAACTCCAACTGTCCGCCGCTTTGATATGAGTGCCATGCCGATAATGCGCCTTGTTGTTATGGGTAACTACCCTCCCGACCAATTAAGAATTTTCGCAGAAGATGAAATCCAGTCAAAAATTGAACGCATCGAAGGTGTTGCAGCGGCGGAAGTTACAGGAGGAACAACTCAAATCGTTAAGGTCGAAGTTTCGCTTAACCGTCTTGCTGCGTTTAATCTAACGTTAAATGACATATCAAGTGCGCTAAGGGGACAGAATGTAATGTCTTCAGGCGGTAACTTAAGAAGAGGAACCCGAGAATATCAGATAATGACGCAGGAAGAACTTGTAAGTATCGAACAGATAAAAAGACTTGTTGTAAGAACATTAAATCAATCATCGCCGGGTCAAGCCGCTCGTATGCAGGTAATCCGAATAGAAGATGTTGCCGATGTTTCATTGGGTTACAATGATAATGCTCAAAGAGTAACCGTAAACGGACAAAGCGGTGTTTACATACAGGTAACTTCAGAAAGCGGCAGCAATCAAATTGATGTATCCGACAGGATTCAGGCTGCAATCGTAGATATTAACGATACCCTTCCGCAGGGAATTTCTATAGGTATTATTTTTGATAACACATCGATGATTCGCGCGACATTAAACCAGGTTTATACCAATGCTTTTCAAGGCGCTATTTTAGCCATGTTTGTTTTGATGTTATTCCTGCGGAATTTTAAAGCAACATTAATTATCGGGTTTTCTATACCAATATCAATTTTACTCACCCTTATGTCTATGTCAATTTTCGGTTTTACATTAAACCTGATGACTTTAACAGGTCTTATTATGGGAATGTGTATGACATTGGATGCCTCCATTGTAATTTTGGAAAATATTCACAGTTACCGCGAAAGAGGATCAAAAAGCGCTATTGCTGCAATTCTTGGAAGCAAGGAAATGTTACGGGCAATTATAACATCAACCGTAACAACATTATGTGTATTTATTCCCATAATAATATATAAAAATGATTTGAAAGAAATGGGACTTATGTTTATAGACCTTATTTTTACAGTTGTAATTTCTTTAAGTATTTCATTAATTGTCGCCGTAACTCTTGTTCCAAGTCTTGCAGGTTCAATTCTAAAATTAAATACCAGAAAACAAAAACCCATAAAAATCAATTTTTTACGAATTATTGATAATTCGGTTGAAAAAGCCTTACTTTTCCTTGAAACAACATATAAAAAAGCGCTTGGTTACTGTCTTTCGCACAGGTTAATTATTATTGTTCTTGTCGCTTTAGTTTTAGTTTTTTCATTTTTACAGTTCAGTAAAATTGAAATGAACATGTTTACGCGTATGCGTATGCGTGTTGACGACAACGTAAACATAAACGTTTCAATGCCGCGGGGAACAGCTATCGATGTTACGGAAAAATTTCTTTTCGAAATTGAGGAAATAGTTAAACGTGAAGTTGAAGGATACAAAAATATAATTTTAACAGCTTCTCGCAGCGGTACAAATCAAGGGTCGGTACAGATTACCCTGCCGCCTCCTGCCCAGCAAATCGACACTCCTGATACGATTATAAGGAAACTCACTCCCCTATTAAATACGTTTCCAGGAGCAAGAATTAGTTTCAGAGCAGGAATAGGCATGGGTAGCGCAACTCCGATTGTTGTTGCTGTAAGTTCAAGAAATTATGAAGCGCTTATCGCAACTGCAGAAGAAATTCAATATATAATGACAAATTACCTTCCGCAGATAGAAAACCCGACAATTAATCTAGATGAAGGCGCTCCGCAATTGCAAATAGAAATAGATCGTGACAGAGCATCAAGTTTTGGACTATCGCTTTCTGCAATCGCTTCAGAAATTCGCACCGCAATAGACGGTGAAACGGCGACAACAATGAGTCACGGCTCCAGGCTTTTAAACGTGCAGGTTCGCTTAAAAGATGAAGACCGCCAGGGTCTTCCAAATCTTGACGCAATATCTGTTATTAACCGCAACGGAACACGCATTTCATTATCCAATGTCGCAAATATTTCTGAAGGCAGAGCTCCTTCTTCGATCAGGCGTGAAAGACAGGAAAGAGTTCTTCGCGTAACAGGCGGTCTTGAGCCGGGTGTCGCAGCGACCGACATGCAGCGCCGTTTAGAAGAAACAGTTAATCAGCATCTTGTACAGCGCGAAGGTGTAACAATTCGTTATCTTGGCGAAGCAGCTGATATTCAAGATAATTTACCATTATATGGATTGATAATTCTTACCGCTATATTTTTAATTTTTGGAATTATGGCAAGTCAATTTGAATCATTTGCAGACCCTCTAATAATTATTTTTTCCATACCGTTATTATTTATCGGTGTTATTTGGATTTACAGATTTTCTGGAGAAGCGATGTCAATGTTTTCCATTGTAGGAATTGTCGCCTGCGTTGGGGTTGTAATTAATAACGGCATTGTTCTTGTTGATTATACAAATACATTATGTTCAAGAGGAATGGCTGTAAGGGATGCGTGTCTTGAAGCAGGCAGAAGAAGGCTGCGCCCTATTTTAATGACAAGCCTTACGACAATTTTGGGAATTGCTCCTATAGCTTTTTTCCCTGGCATAGGCGCTGAAACAATTCAGCCAATCGGAAAAACATTTGTCGGCGGTCTTATCGTAAGCACATTTATGACAATTTTCCTTACACCTATTATGTATTCTGTTTTTAATTCATGGCGAAGCAAAAAAGTGAAAGTCATCAATAATAAACAGCCAATTGTAAAAAACGAACATTATTATGATCCAAATTAAAACTGCTGTCATAGGACTTGGAAGAATAGCGTCTTTACTTGAAGAAGACAGCTTACGTGAAAAACCATGCACACACGCTGGTGCTATAACATCCAACAAAGATTGCATTCTTACAGCAGGCTGCGATTTAAATGAAGAACGCCGCAATTTATTTACGCAAAAATGGAATGTTCCTGTTTACACAAACGCGCAGGAAATGCTCATTAACCACAAACCGCAAATTGTTGTAATCGCTACACATCCTGACAGTCATTATTTTTATTGCAATCTTGCAGCTAAAATGAATATTCCGGTTGTAATTTGTGAAAAACCTCTTGCAGATAATATTGGCAAAGCAAAAAAAATCGCTCAGCTTGCAAAAAAAAATAACCCAATCATAATAACTAACCACGAACGCCGTTATTCACAAGATTATATTAAAGCAAAAACAATTTTAGAAGAAGGAAAACTTGGAAAAATTGTTGCAGTTCGCGCAACTTTATACATGGGAAAAAACAGACGTTTAATCGATCAGTTATGGCACGATGGTACACACCTTGCGGATGTGATAATGTTTTTGACCAATTCAAAATTGAAACATAAAAAAACATGGGGAGATAAACTTAATTCCCGAAGCGGCACTGCTTGGTTAGAGGGGTGTTTATTACAGAAGACTTCACACAGAGGCACAGAGGCACGGAGTTGTTGTTCGATAATATCACTTAATAATTCAAATAACCACTTTGCGCCTTTGCGTCTCTGCGAGAGGTCTTCTGGAATTCCAGTTCTCATCGAAATAGGTTCAAGCCGAGATCATTTGGTTTTTGAAATTGAATTTTCATGCAAAAAAGGCAGATTGCGTATCGGCAATGGTGTCTTTGAAGTTTGGGAAAGTCTTCCAAGCCCTTATGCCGAAAACTTCCGTTCCTTAAAAAACACAGGAAAGAGTTTTACAGGCGCTACAGGTTATTTCGCTAATATGTTAAAAGACGCTGTGACCTGTGTTAAAGATCCGCAAAGAAAACCTTTGTCGGGTGCGGTTGACGGACTTAATGTGATTAAATATTTGAACAGTGTAAAAAAGTGGTGACGCCCACTTATTAATATGCTAAACTAACCAAATTATGAAAACACTCGATACATTCCTTCCAAAAGCGGTAATTTTTGACATGGACGGTCTTATGCTGGATACCGAAAATATGACTATTCCGCACTGGGAAACTGCCGGTAATTTATTTGGATATAAAATAACAAAAGATATTGTTTTGCGTACTGTCGGGATAAGCAGTATAGAAGCCAAAAATGTATTTCTTAAAGAATTCGGCATGGATTTTCCATACAAAGAAATTCAGGAAGAGTTCAGATCACTTATGAAAAAAGAAATTGAAGCAACCGGCGTGCAAAAAAAGAAAGGTCTTGATTATTTATTGGAAAGCCTAACTACAGCCGGGATTCCTTTTGGTGTTGCGACTTCTTCCAGCAGAGCTACTGCCTTTTATATGCTGGAAAAAGCAGGTATTATCGAAAAGTTTACAGCCATTACAGGCGGAGATGAAGTAAAAAACGGAAAACCTTCACCCGATATTTTTCTTCTTGCCGCAAAAAAACTGGGTTTTTCTCCCTCTGTGTGTGTCGGTTTTGAAGATTCAACCGCGGGTCTTAGAGGACTTCACGCGGCGGGGATTCGTTCTATCTTTATAAAAGATATAATCGAGCCGCCGCAAGAAGTTTTAGATACTGTCTGGCACAAATTGGATGATCTGTCACAAGCAGTGCAGCTATTGGAATTAAATAAATAATTCTTTAAACGCCCAATATCTTGCTGTACGCTTCAAGCGCGTCATCGCCAAAGTTACCCGAAAGAACTTTTTTTGTCAGAACTTTTCCCAATTGTACGCCTTCTTGATCAAAACTGTTAAGGTTCCAGATAAAACCCTGGAACATAACTTTATTTTCAAAATGCGCAAGGAGGCTGCCTAAAGCTGAAGGAGTAAGTTTTTTTCCGTAAATTAAACTTGAAGGTCTGCAGCCGGGGAATTCTTTATTTTTATCATCACTGTCTTGCCCTTTTGCGAACGCTACGATCTGGGCTGCAAGGTTTGCGTTTAGTTTTGTTTGGCTTATTGAGCCGTCAACTGTTACATCATCATTTTTCTGACTTTCAATAAAACCTATAAACTGCAGCGGAATAATTTCTGTGCTTTGATGTAAAAGCTGAAAGAAAGAATGCTGTCCATTTGTACCAGGTTCACCGAAAATTACAGGACCAGTACTGTAATCGACTGGTTCACCGTTTCGGTTTACACGTTTGCCGTTCGATTCCATGTCCATCTGTTGCAGGTGAGCAGGGAAACGGGAAAGCGCTTGACTGTACGGCAGTACAGCCGTATACGGAAAATCCAAAAAGTTACGTTCCCATACACCGATGAGCGCATCTAAAAGAGCTGCGTTTTTTAGTACATCATTTTCAAGCGCCAGTTTGTCAGCTTCGCTGGCTCCTTTTAAAAATTCTTTAAATACATCAGCTCCAAAAGCCAAAGATAAAACGCAGCCGCCAACCGCTGACGTTGATGAAAAACGTCCGCCGATATAATCATCAATATAAAAAGAATCGAGGTATGCGCTGTTTCGTGCAAGCGGACTTGTTTCGCTTGTTACCGCAACCATGTGTTTACTTGTATCAAGTCCTGCTTTTACCAGTTTATCTTTAACAAATAATTCGTTTGCAAGTGTTTCCTGCGTTGTTCCGCTTTTGGAAACAAGAATAAAAAGACTTTCGTCAAGTTTAGATTCAGCGATTACCTGTGACGCATCATCGGGGTCAACATTAGAAATAAACTTGGCGTTTAATTTCTTTTTGCCTTCAGCTAGTGCCCAGTTTTCAAGCGCCATATACATGGCGCGAGGACCAAGATCAGAGCCGCCAATCCCTATTTGAATTACTGTAGTAAACGTCTTTCCGGTTGAACCTTTGTACTTGCCATTGTGAACTTCATTCGCAAAATTACAAAAACGCTCAAGTTCTTTTTTATAAAAATCGCCGATGTTTTTTCCGTCTTCCATTACAGGTTGTCCTAACTCTCCGCGCGAAAGGTGATGTAATACTTTGCGTTTTTCACCTGTATTTATCATATCTCCGTTTAAAAGAGATTTGTATTTGTTTATCAGCTCCTGTTCATCTGCCAGTTCCTGCAATAATTTAAGACACTGATCATCTACAGATTTTGCTGCCCATGAATAGTTTAAACCTGCCGCCATTGGAACAATGCATTTTTTTACCCTGTCCGCGTCAAGTTTATCCTTGAAATTAAACTCTTGTTTTTCTGCATAACCGGCAATCTTGATAAAAGAAGCGGCTTTATTTAAATTCTGATACTGCATAATTTTCTCCTTGATATAAAAATAATAATATACACATGTATTAATTTCAAGTTGTTAAAAGAATATTAATATGCACATGTATTAATTTCAAGTTGTTAAAAGAATATTAATACAATGACTGGTTAGAATAATACAAATTATTATTTGATTCATTATAATTTATTTAAATATTTTTTTAAAGGACTAATATGAAAAAAATCTGCAAAAAACAGTTCCTTTTACTTTTAACATTATTGTCCCTTAACTACGGACTTAATGCGCAGACAGAATTTCCAAAAGGAAATTACTGGGCATTAAATGGCGGTATTGGAATAGGTGATACACTTGTAAAGGGATCATCATATCAATTTATTTTAGATCCAAAACTTTGGCTTTCCCAGCCATTAATGATTGGAAGCAGAATCGGCTTATCTTACAGCATAGAAGAAGAGTCAAGTAATATTCTTTCTTTAGAAGGACAAGTTTATTTGCGTTGGAACTTTTTTCGTTTCGGACGTGAAGAAAAATTAACAAATATTTTTATTCAGGGCGGCTTGGGTTTATTAACATCTTACAGGGGATTGAATACCGTATTCGATGATGTTACAAAAACAAGGGGTTCTATAATGCTCGATACGGCAGCCGGTTTAACAATACCGCTGACAAGAGGATGGCATATTGAACCGTTAATTCGTGTTGGATACCCGCATATATACGGCATTTCTTTAACAGCAGGATATAAATTTCCTTTACAACAAAGAACTGTAATTAAAACTGAATATATAATGGTAAATCCTCCGGTTATGGAAACAGACACGCAAATAACAAATACTCAAATAATAGACAGACAAATAATGATTAATTATGTCGAATATATTTTATTCGGACCTGATGAAGGAATTTACAATGCCGGGCTTGATTTTGATGCTCAACAGTTAAATGGAATGGTTTTGGAATATACTGCCGCTTTCCTGAATAAAAATCCTGATTACATTGTCAGAATAGAAGGGCATGCAAATCCTATTACAATAAATCCAAGTGAAATTGATGATCTTTTTATATTAAGTTCTATTCGTGCTAATGAAGTAGCTGAGCAGTTAAAATCACTGGGTGTAAACAATGAACAAATTGTAATTAGAGCATCCGGCGGTACTAGGATTATGACAGACGAATTTTTTATCAGAAACAGAAACCGCAGAGTAGAATTGACGATTATTCATTCGGATCATGATTAATTAAAAAAACAAAAGGAGAAATATTTTGAAAAATAAAAAGGGGTATCTATTCTTTGTTTTGTCAATCTTTTTATGTTTATATTTCACAGTATGTAATTTCAATCCAATTATGGAAAAATGGTGGCTCGATAACAACGGCTTTGAACCTGATTATATCGCAATTATAAAAATAGTACCTCAAATAACTTACGAAATCATTTATGAAACATTAATAAAACAGGAAGTTATCTATGAAACAGTTTATGAAACAATATTCGAAACAATTTTTGTTCAGCTTCCTCCGGCAACGATCGTAGAGTATGTTTACTCAGATCTTCCGCCGGGAATAATTTACCGCATTATTTATGAACTCGAAATTATCCATGAAACAGTATATGAAACTGTTTACGAAATAATCGAAAAAGAAGTATTCATTACGCTGCCTCCGACCAAAGAGGAGATTATTGAATACATAGAAAATAATCGTGAAGTGATAATTGAAATCATTCGTGACAACCCTGTTATTCGTGAAGAAATAATTAATGAGATAATAAAATATCTTACAAAAGAACAGATCATCGAAATCATAAAAGAAATTCCACCTGAATTAATTTACGAGTATCTTACTGAAGAGCAAATTATTGAAATTATAAAACTGCAGCCTCCGCAGATAATTATGCAAAATATAAATATAATCAATATTGATTATATTTTATTTGCAGGAGATTCAGATGAACTAAACGGACCTCCAATACCGCCGGCTGTAACTCCTCTTACAAACCAGGAAAAAATCTACAACCTGTCAGCCATTGATGCTGCGGCAAAAACACTTGCAGAAAATCCGAACTACCTTGTTATGTTACATGGTCATGCAAACCCGTCTAACTTTTCTGAAGGTGAACTAAGTGAAATAATTGTATTAAGCATTAACCGCGCGAACTCGGTAGAGGAACAACTTAAAACTGATTTCTTGAAATATTCAAGTACAACTTTAGAATCAAACAGATTATCTTCAAACGGATATGGCGGCGGAAAAAATCTAATGGGAGCAAATTCACCATACGCTGCGCTCAACCGCAGGGTAGAAATAATTCTCATCGAGATTAGCAGCACAATTAAATAACTTATTAAGGAAAAATTACATGAAAAAAACAATCTTCTTATTAATCCCGGCTATTTTTGTAATATTAAAAGTTTTGTCCTGTTCTGACGAACCGGTTTATGACAACAGCAAAATAAACGTACCTACACATTTTTATTCATTAAAATTTGAAAACGAACAAGTTTGGAGTCCAAACTACACTACAGGAAAACTAAGTAATGCCTTGTATAAATTTTCAGGCAGCCGTGATGTTAATGTTTCGCTTTTAACGCCATCCGGTTTTAAAACAGTTACTTCCGGATATATAACAAACGGATTACTGACTATAAATCCGGACAGGCTTCAAGACAATGATTTAATAAATAGTAATGACTTATTAAGATATTATTTTGACATACATGAATCCGGATGGTCAGGCGGATGGTATAGCAATGGTTCTATTGTAATTAGTCCTGCTGCAACAAAAGGAAATGTCATTTCATATGTAACAAATAATAATGAAGGATTAATTAAAGAAGGTTTTTCAGGCTCCGGTTCTTCTCTTTCAAGTGAATATATTTATTATATATATGTAGATACCAAATGTACCATAATTGCCAATCAAGTAAAATATAACACTTATGGATATACATTTGATAAATTAAGTCTTTCCCTTGAAGCAGGATGGAATACAATATGCAAAAAAGAAATATATACAACCGAAGGAAATTCTTATTATTCTATGGAAGTTATAAACCCCGGCTTAAGATGGGTAATGCTTCCATTACCGCAATGATCAAATCGAGGTTAATAAAAAAAAGATTAGCGGTTATATTCAGTAATTGCTGCATTAAATCTGGATGACCATTGTTCAATAATACGCGCAGGATTTGAACTTCCAAGACCGTTTCTGAAACTGTCAATAAATCCGTCATAAGGGAAATTTGGAATTAAGGCATAATTCCGAGCAGTAACAAACCGCATATCTCTTGACATTACTGTAGTTTCGTTAACATCACGTACATTTCTTGAAGCCCAATAATGACCTTGCAACCAATCTGTATCCAAAGGAGCATTCCAAAGTTCAGCAGCTTTTAAAATAATATCAACTTCTGCCGGAGAAAAAATATTCGGAATAACATATACAAAATTTAAAGCATCTAATCGGAATTGATTAACTCTAGGTCCCCTTGGAGGTAATACATATCCAGCTGTAAAGTTTTGATTCATTTGCGCTTTTCTCCATTCAGGATCAAATACCATCGATACTTGCTGATTCATAAATGCCGACCAGTGCCAACCCCAATCATACCTTGGTCTTGTAAGCATCAGATCTTCATTAATTAATTGATTATAAAACTGCAGCGCTTCACGGAACGCCGGCGTATTGGTTGCGTTTCTTGCTCTTCCCCGATTATCAAATGTAACAAAGTTAGCGCCGTTTCCAAATATAAAAGCGTTAATGATTAATGTTGCATCATCATTCGGTAAAGCGTAAGTTGAACCTCGTCTTAATTTTTTACAAAGATCAAGAAATGCTGCCCATGTCCAGTTATTATCTTTTTGTAAGTTATATAAATACTCAGGTTCCAAGCCAACTTCGGCAAGATGAGCTGTGTTAAAATATAACACTGTTTGTCCCCAGCCGTCATTGGGAAGTCCGTAATTCCAGCCGTATTGTTTTCCCCCAAAGGTCATTAATTCTTCTGCAAAGGGGTTATACATCGGCGTAATACCGGCAACAGCTTCACGGTTTCTAAGATTAACAGCTCTATTGTCACTTACAGGATACAAAAGCCCCTGTCTTAACAATTGAATTGCCGCGCCAGCTTCAACTTCGTATATGGAAATATCTTTATTGCCGGAAGTTATATTTCTTACAATTTGCTGTATATAATTGTGATCCTCTAATTTTATAACTTTAAATGAAAATCCATTATTTGTTAAAACTCTTCTTCTGTAATCAAGTATTCTTCTTTCACCATCATTTCTTGTTTGTTGAGTTCTTACATCATATTCAAATAAAAAGGAACCTACAGTTACTTCTGCATTTCGAAGTTCCGGGTATGTTGGCTGATTTGTGTTTTGCGCAAAAGCATTAAAATAAATACTGCAAAGCAGTAAAATGATAATTATTTTTTTCATGATGGATATCCTCCAGTTTAAAGTATAAACCTGTTATCCATTAAATGACAATCACCAAATTTCTCCGCGTCCGCGCACAACCCGGAACCCGTTAACCCAGGTAGCAGTATCGGGAGTATCGCTGTTTCGCACTACACTTCGCACATTACTTGCGGCATTACTCCATGCTCCGCCGCGCCTAACACGCTCTGTTCCAGAAGCTGAACCTCTTGGGTTGTTAAGAAGTGTTGTAATTGGATTATACGGAGCAAATAAGTCCCAAACCCATTCAGAAATATTTCCGCTCATATCAAAAATACCTAAAGCGTTAGGCGCTTTTGTTCCAACTGTTTGAGTTGCTTGCAGCCCTGCAGGCATTGTTTTAACAGTTTCATTATACCAAGCTACAGCATTAGCATCATTGCTTCCCGCATAAATAAAATTTCCCGGTGTTCCATGCCCACCCCTTGCAGCATATTCCCATTCAGCTTCGGTTGGCAGACGGTAACCTCTGGGATTCCCTGTAACCCATGTTACAGTTGCGTTTATTATAGGGTTAATTGTATCAGGAGGAGTTCCCGATAATGGTACAGCGGCTCTTGTAATACCTGTCATAGTATAAGTTTGTCCAAGAGACACATTTTCAGGAAGATTATTTAATCTTATACAATATTCAATCGCATCATACCAAGAAACTCTTTCTACAGGACGGAAGGAGTTCCTGGAAAATTGACTTGGATTAACATTCATTATCTGCTGATACCCTTTATTAGTATCAGGGGAATTGATTTGTGTCACAGGATATCTGCTTATATAAAAACCATCTAAAGTAACTTTGCGTGTCGGATAAGCATGATAAGCAGCAGGGCTTCCTGAAACACTTGCATCACCCATAATAAAACTTCCACCCGGAACCCATACCATATCTGGTTCAGGCGGAACCCATCTGGCGTAAAGGTTTAAAACATTCCCTACTGCTTCTTCAGATGCAGGTCTAGAAAAATCCCATTCAATAAGAGTTGCTCTAAAAGCAAGATCATTTACACCTAACGAATATAAATTAGGATTATCTGTACTGTAAAACCATTTGTAAAATGAATATCCGTTTCGAACTATAGGCGGAGGTGGTTCATTTACTCTTCCTGTAATTGTAACACGCTGATCCGCGGGTTTAGCAGGTAATGCCGGAACAGGAGTAATTGGCGGATTTCCCCAATGATACACAACAGTATATATAGTGGTTTCCCATTTTGCATATAGAAACATACTGGATGTTACGATATCAAAATCGAAGTTCCATTCATCTGTTAATGAAGAATCTATAAACCAGCCTGCAAAATCAAAACCCGGCTTACTTGGATTTGGCGGTCTTGCAGTTCTTTTTCCATGTTCAACATTTTGATTTGCAGGTGTTGGAGTTCCGTCATTTGCATCAAATCTTACAAAATATATATTAGGAACCCATCTTGCGTGAAGGATAAACGCGTCATTTCTTAATCTGGCAGGATCAAGTGTAGTATCCCAATCATCAACTTGATACACTAAATTATTTGCAAAATCCC
Source organism: Treponema sp. (assembly GCA_009781475.1). Taxonomy (GTDB): domain Bacteria; phylum Spirochaetota; class Spirochaetia; order Treponematales; family Breznakiellaceae; genus WQXQ01. Next base: position 28,690 of record WQYB01000010.1, on the reverse strand, counting down.
ATTGAACGCCTGATTCGGTAAACCAGCCTGCAAAAGTATGACCATTCCTAACTAAAGGACCGGGATCAATAATTCTTCCGCCAATAGAACCTGCTAATCCGGAAAATACTGTGAAATTCACACGTTGTAATTGTGTATTATCCGGTCTGGTTCCTCCATTGACCTGTAAATGAATCGTACGGGAAAAAGCACTCCACCTTGCGTAAAGAGTAATTGTACTGCCGCTTGGGAATAAAACAGGATCATTAAAATCCCATCTTTGAGAATAAAGAGCTGTCGCTTCATTTATATCTGTAATTAAACCGCCGTCTGTTGTAAACCAGCCAAGAAAACCATGAATACCGTCAGATGGCAAACCGGAAGGTTCGACAATTTTTCCGCCGGGAACTATTCTTTGAGCCGGCACTGTAATTACCGCTCCGGCTTTATTTCTAGGAATTTTATCTGCAGAATATAATTGACTATAATTTGTAACAAAATTTACTGTAACAACACCGGGTTCCCATAATGCTGTAAGTGTTATAAGACCATCACCGTCTACATCATCCTGCGGTCTTACCTGCCGTGTTTCTAAATCCCAGGGATTGCCTCTTTCATCAAACCAGCCCGCAAAACCAAGCGCAGGATTGGTATGAGTAACTGCACGAATTCTTGGAACTATATTTCCCCAAAGTACTCTTACAGGTAATGGATGCGGCAGAATTGCATCTCCTACATCAAAAACTACTACACCAAAATTAACACCGCTTTTTTCGGTTATATTATTATTATCAAACCACCAGGTTTCCATCCACGGGTTATGGCAGGTAAAAAAACATGAACATACGATTATAATGAAACAGAATAAAAGTATATTTTTTTTATTTTTCATATATACACCCTGCATCAATCATAACCTTCCTTCCATCTATCTATCTATTCGTGAATAATAATTAATTCAACACGGCGGTTCATGTTCCAATGATCCCTGTCGTTTGCCAATGTCATAGTGCCGCCGTGAACAACAATAATTATCTGCTCCTCTTCCACGCCTCTGGCTCTTAACAGTCTTGCAACTTCCTCTGCGCGTCTTTGACTAAGAACAGTTAACTCCTGAACTTCCCTTGTTTCATGAGTAACAGGATTTGCATGCCCTTCAAGCCTTACTTTAAATTCAGGATTATCTACAAGAATCTTTGATATGTGATTTATAACTAATTCGTTTAACGCTCTTGCATCAGCGTCAATTCCGCGGTTAAAAACTGGGCTGTCCGCTCCGAACAGAATATAACCAGATTGAGTAATTACTATCCTTGTTCTGATTTCTTCGGGAGGTGATATTCTTACAACTTCGATATATTCAGTTTCTTTACTTGTTGTTCTTAACGGGAATTTTCTTCCTGCTGTTACCGCAAATCCAAATATAAAAGGATACCCGACACGTATCGACGGCTCTATCTGCCACCTTGAAGCAAACGGCATTGTCACTCCGGCTGTAATGTCGCATAACAAAGAAGAGCGCGAATCTGTTATGTGATTTCTGTCCCCCGGTCCCTTTAATGCTCCCAAAAAACCTACACCGCCTTGAACAAATACATCAGAAGTTCTTCCGAAAATATCAAAACGCCAGAAGTTCCATCTAAGATAAACTTGCGCTTCAAGCGAAATTACTCCGTCTGTGCTGACATTTAAGCCGTTTTTACTGCCAATAAAAAAATTTGTAAAAAGGTCAAATCTCGGTTCAACAACAAGACCGAATGAAAGCCCGTCAACAAGGATGTCACCTATCGCTATCCCTCCATTTAATGACCAAAATGATATGTCTTCATTTTCAATATTTGTTTGAGCGTATAATCCGTTTATTAGATTTAGAAAAATTAGTATCAAAAATATGTATAATTTACATATTTTGTGTAGTTTCATACGATAAAAACCTTAAATTTATTATATTTCTTATTATATTATAGCATGAATTTGAAAAAAACACAAAGAAAATCATCTTAATAAGAGGTCGTATTGTACATTCATTCTGTTTTTAGCACTGGATTAAAGGTCTAAAACCGGGATAAAATGATATTAATTGTAATTTTAGTATATTATGGAATGCAATGGAGTTTTAACATGAATAAAATATTTTTAACTGCAATTTTAATTATCTTTACATTTAGCTTGGCTTTTGCACAGCAGTATAACCCCGAAAGTGAATTTAGTGTCATAAACAGTAGTTGGGATAACAATTCGATAATAATTACTGGATACACAGGATCTAGCCAGATTGTTAATATTCCGCCGCAAATAGGCAGTTTGCCCGTTACTGGTATTGCAGGAGGTGCATTTTCTGGAAATCAACTGATAAGTGTGACTATCCCGAACAGTGTAACTTATATTGGACAAGGTTCATTTATGAATAATCAACTGACTAGTGTTACTATTCCTGATAGTGTAACTTTCATCGGTCATGGTGCATTTATCAATAACCGATTGACTAGTGTAGTAATTGGCAATACTGTTACTTATATTGGTCATGGGGCATTTGCGAATAATCACATGACAAGCGTGATTATACCGAATAGTGTTACTACTATTGAAGATGGGGCATTTGAAGATAATCTGCTCATTAGTGTGATTGTTCCTGACGGCACGACTATCGGAAAGAATGCATTTGGAGATGCAAGGATTATTCGTCAGCAGGAAATTATTAGTCCTCCTCTTTCAGCAGAAAGCGATTTTAGCGTTGTACGCAATGATGATGGCAATTCGGTAACCATTACCGGATATACCGGGACAAGCTGGATCGTTAATATACCGCCGCGAATACGAAATCTGCCTGTTACCGCAATCGCAAATAATGCATTCAAAGAAAAAAGTTTAATCAGCGTGATTATTCCAAATGGTGTTACTACAATTGGGGTTGAAGCCTTTTCCGGCAATCAATTGATTAATGTGAATATACCAAATAGTATTACTTCAATTGGAAATCAAGCGTTTTCTAATAATCAATTGATTAATGTGAATATACCAAATAGTGTTACTTCTATTGGTCATCATGCATTTTCGAATAACCAACTGACTAACGTGACAATTCCAGAAAGCATTACATTGATAAATAGTTATATATTTACAAATAATCAGCTAACTAGTTTAATCTTACCTTCAGGTATAACATCAATTGGAAGCTCTGCATTCGCAAATAATCAACTGACCAGTATAACTATTCCAAATAATGTTACATCGATTGGTGCTTCTGTATTCGCAAATAATCAATTAACTAATGTAATAATACCTAATAATGTTACATCAATTGAACATTCTGCATTTATAAATAATAAACTGGAAAGCCTGACTATTCCAAATAGTGTTATTCGTATCGAATATAGAGCATTTAATGATAACCCAATAACCAGAATTATTATTGGCAGTAATGTAAGATTATCGAGTGCATTTGATGCAAATTTTGATAATTTTTACAATAATAATGCCGGCAGGCGTGCCGGAACTTATGTGTTTAGTAATGGTTCATGGAGCGAAGAATGGTGATAAATCTTGGCGTTCACGGCGCGGATTCGCCTTACAAACTCGCAGTTTGATGTCCGCTTTAATAGACATCCCCGCGGCGCACTACTCAGGCTAAAGCCTTCGCGCATAAATCATCTAATCTGCTTTTATTTGCGCCGGAGCGTTTAGATTGTGTCATCTGCACCACTTAACGTGGTGCTGTTTATTGCTCCCCGGCGCGGATTCGAACCACGGACCCAATGGTTAACAGCCATTTGCTCTGCCAGCTGAGCTACCAGGGATTATTGTCCATAAATGGGTTTCCACTTGCAGACTTATTAGACATTAGTAAATTTAACAGAAAATGTCAAGTATTGTATGTAAAAAGGCAAAAAAAACCCCGGAGAAAGGAGTAACTCCGGGGAAAAGGAGAATAGGAGGAACATGAAATCACATTAGTCTGCTGATTATACAACCATAAAGGGAACACAAGGTTACAAATAAATTTAAAAATAGGATGTTTTATGAAATGGGTCTTTAATCTTCATTATATTGGGATATAAACTGCTCGTAAGCGGCTATGGTAGCCGAAAGTATGGTGTCTTGAAGGCTTCCGCGCCCGTCTATATCGGCTCCTTCCTTTATATACAGGTTTTTTAGAATTGCCTTAAAATCGTCGATTGTACAGCCCGAATCATATTGTTTTCGCCGGATTAAACCCCTTGTTTCTTCTTCAAAAACCTCTTTATATTTAACATCCCGCCAATCTGTATTATCATTCATACCATTACTTTCTCCGTTTACGCTTTTTATCAGATTTTTTTTGGTTTTTTACGGGAAAATACTTTTCCTTTACTTCTTTTAATCCTACAGGATTTAAGGCAAAAACAAGAGCAACCGGTAAAAGCAGCATCTGATCCGCTAAATTTTTCTGATAAAACCAAGGAAGCAGTTTTATTACCATGGAAATTATTATTCCGGCAGCGCAAAGCACCCAAACCAATCTAATTAATTGATCGTATTTAAATAATTTTTTTGCATTTTTGGTAAAAGCATACATTATTCCTATTACTGCCGAAACAAGCAATAAAGGACTGCAAAAAATCATATTTGAGTTTTGAAAAGTATAATCATGATTTGTAAAAAGAGCCATAAAATATAAAACAAGACCTGCCAAACCGAATACCAAACCGCAAATACTCATGCTAATTCCTGATAATATTCTTCCAGCCTTTACTTTTTTCATTTGCAAATAAAAGAAAAATCCAAATATAACAGATAACACAAGACTGAAAGTTAAAAGGTAAATCCATTGCGCTCTTGGTTTTTCAAGTACCATTGGGCGGTCAACTGCTGTTGAAATAGTTTCTGCAGAAGAAACCAATTTGCGCCTTTCGCCGTTTATATCAACATAATAAAAATCATTTATCAATTTTCCCACTTCAGACGGTAAAAACATATCATCCCAAAGTGTTAACGGAGTATCTATAACTTGCCCCATTAAAAAATTTAAAAACCAGTCTTCTGCCGGAGCAAACCATGTATGACGGCGTACATGATCCCTTAAAGTAAACTTACTAATCTGGTTTTCAAATTGTTTTTTTAACTGTCCGTCTGTGGCAAGATCGATTATATCTCTTATTCTTGTAGAACAGTTATCTTTAAAATGATGATAAAAATAATCGCGGTTTTCAGGAAGAATATTTACATCCGCAAATTGCTTCACTTTCAGTTTTGTCAGTGCCGGAAGATCCAGAGTATAAATAATAACATCACGATTGGTTCTTTTGTAATGTTCTATTTGAAGTTCTGCAAAAGAAGCGCCGCAGCAGTACAAAAGCCTTCCAAACGCAAAATTGTAAAAGAAATTATCATCATCAAAATCAAAAATACCGTAATCGTAAAATACATTCCAGCCGGTATCAACATCTTCGATTATTAAAGCAATGTGACCCCACCAAAAATAAAGCTGATCACCTGGACCTATAACTGCAATTTTTATTGTAAGATTATCCCCGGGTTCAGTGAATATATTTTGTGTAAAAACTACTGAGATACAAATAAAAATAAGAAGTAAAAATATTATTTTTTTATTCATTAATACAAGTATATTTAATAATTTAATATATTACAATAGAATTATAATATAAATAAAATGTCCGCGGATTAACGCAGATTAACACGGATTTTTAGTATTCCTCTGCGAAAATCCGCGAAAATCAGCGGGCACTCTTATTAAATGCGTAATTTATTTACTAATTATTTATTTCTGCGCAGGTTCAAAGCCAAATTGACTTCTGCCGTACTTATACCAAGGCGTGATGCTATTTCCTGTGCAGGCAGTCCTTCGTTAATAAGAATATCTATATGCGATCTTATTTGTTTTTTTGAAGGAGGCTTTGGCTGCGGTTCTTTTTCCTTTACAGGTTTTGCTATTTGTTTTACCGGAGCCAAAGACGGCGGCACAACAGGCGCTGACTGCGTTCTTATAACATTAGCAGGTAAAGTATTAGAAAGCTGCTGCCTTGCTTTTGATGAAATTTCAATTGTGTCAGATTTAGATGAAATTTCCAAAGCTGATCTTATTCCCTTACCTAGGTTTGAATATAGTGTTTCTTCTTTATTTATTGTACTTCCCTTTAAATGTTCATTTTTATATAAAGAAATACGTTTGTCAGTTTCCTCCAGTATTTCTTTTAATTGTTTTATCCTTTCTTCTACAAGCTGAGAATCCCTGTCTGTTATTCTGTCAATTTCAGCAATTAATCTTGCAATTTCAAATTGCCGTTCATCAAGCCCTGATGAAGATGTGCGTTTTTTTACATACCATTTTAAATAAAAAAACATTACAAGGCACAGGGCAAAACATAAAATTGAAACAATATATATAATATTCATTATTTATCCGTATTTTAAAGACTGATATCTATTTTATTGCCTAAAACAGGATCACGTAAAACAGATTTTTTTTCTTCATTTTCTTTTTCTTCCTGTTTTCTTTTATCATTTCTTGATCCGCTATTCTGTTTCTGATCCCGATCTCTTACCTTATCAGTGCCGTCACCCAAATCCTGAGCTTCATTTACCTGCCTGATATTTTCATCGGTCTTACGCTGAATTTCATTGCCCTGTATTGACTGTGAAAGCGCTTGTCCTTCTTTTTGCGCAACCTGAGTGCGTCCTACTTTATCAACTTGAGAAAATATTGTCTGAAGATCAATCGGAGTTATAGCCATCAAGTCCCTTCTTTGCAAGTTCGTCAGGTTCTTCGTATTTGCTTACCCGGATAAGTCCGTTTTCAAGAATAAATGTTACAGCTTTGTATTCTGTTCTAACATCCTCTTTTACGTCTCGAATCATTATTTTTACTCCGGGCCAAACTTTTGTAGAAGCTGAAACTCTTCCGCGAACCTGTATCTGGTTCATGTATTCCTGGACTTTTTGTATATCTTCTGTTGCTTTTTTTAAATCTTCGGTTAATATTTGACGCCTTTCCATCAATTCTTGTAAGTATGCTTCTTTATCTTCCGGTAATGTCTTGCGCTGTTTTTTTGTATTAATTAAGGTCTGCAAGTCTAATTTAGTTGAATCCAGTTCATCTTCTGCTGCTGATTTAATTTCTAAAAGACGTTCAAGCTCAACTTTACTGTGCGGATCAAAACCAACTTCGCATATTGTTTCGGTTCCGCTTGTAGAGTTGCCCAATACCTTGGCGTTTATTTCCTCTCCTGCACGCAGTCTTCCGCCCATGATATTAGCGCGTTTGCCCTGGCAGATAATACTGTTAATTGCATCTACATACGAATTGATAATACCGTCAGTAACAACAACCATGTTCCCGACTTCGACATTTGCATTTTCAATAAATCGTGACCACAATGATCTTCCCGCTCTTATTTTTCCGCCGCTTTTTCCATTTATACCCTGATATATAATAATGTCGCCTTCCGCATCCAGTTCTGCTTTTGAAACTGTTCCTTTTACTTCAATGTTTCCTGCTGCTTTTACCGAGAAACCGTCTTCTACGTTTCCTGTAATAATAACTGTTCCAAGGAAAATAATATTTCCTGTTTTTAGATTTACATCGCCTTCAACTGTTAATACAGGTTCAACATTTATCTTTCCGTTTGCCAATATTACCTGTCCGTTAATGTCAGAAAGAATTGAATCTCCGTCATCTCCTACACGTACATTTGTTCCAATAGGAAGCGGAATATCACCCCCTGCTCTTGCGGGGAGAATTTTACCTGTAACAGTTTTACCGTCAATGCCGTCTTCAGGAGGCATCTTTTTTGCAAGCACTTGATTTTGCACAACGTTTTGAATAATATTTAATTCTTTAAAGTTAACCTTTCCGTTGGTTCCTTCTTTTAATTTAATCTTTGTCTGATCTGTTTCAAAGTTAAATTGAATATATGCATCTTTTCCGATTATTGGTCTTGTTCCTTCGGCTACTTCCACTTTTTCCCTGTATACCGGTTTATCAGCTAACGCAGTTATCGCTTCTTCGTTAACGCCGTGATAAACCCTGTTTTGCGTCATTAAACTTCTGTATGCATCTACTGTTAAATCAGCTCCGCCGGAACCAGGAGGAATTACTATAACATAAACTCTCATTTCTGCGTCATCTACTTCTACAGATGCCATACTGTCATTTGCAGGATTATGTGTAAACTCTGCAACTTTAACATAATCACCTGTTGCATTTTCCAGCAATCTTTCAACTAACGCATTATCAAATTCATCTACATTTTTCGTATGAAGCGCCTGTATCGCATAAGCCATAAATACTTTTCTTCCGTTACCTACAGGAGCAGTTACTTTCATATATACGCCGTCCGGCAGACACTGTACAAAAGCATCGCCGTCTTTATCCTGAATGACTACTTCACTTTCAATATCTTCGTCAGCCAAATGTTCCTGAGCTATTTTTTTCTTCTTGGCAGAAGCGCGTTCGTAAGCGCGGATAACCCAGTCTTTTCTTCCGGCTCCCATAAAACCTGACGAGCCCCTTTCGAGAATTTCATATTCAAGTTTTCGGATTGAAGTATCTAATAAAGCCGCCGCTTCATTTACAGCAGCTTCCAATGTCGGACCTGAAGCGTCTACAGAACGAATTGCTCTGTCATTTTCCAGATGCTGTTTTATTATTTCCTGCAGCTGGACAAAGTCTATCATACTATGCCTTTTCTGATGTTTGTCAGTTTAGACCTAAGATGCAGAACTGCTTTGGTGTGAAGCTGGGAAACTCTTGATTCTGTTACTTGCAGCACACGTCCTATATCTTTTAATGTTAAATCTTCATAATAATAAAGAACAAGTATTTTCTTTTCTTTATCAGGCAGTTCATTAATGGCTTCGACAATAACACGGCGTATTTCGTCATTTACTACGATTACATCGGGATTTAAACTGGAAGGAGATTCAATGCTGTCTCCGATGCTCACTTTATCATTATCATCACCTGAATACCATAAATCATTAAGCGAAATTATACTTGTGCCTGAAATTTTTTGAATAACCTTCATATATTCAGATTCATCGATTCCAAGAGCGCCTGCAATTTCCTGATCGGATGCAGTTCTTCCCAATTGCGCTTCAAGCGATGAAATGGTCGATTCAATTTCACGGGTTTTTTGTCTTACAGAACGGGGAACAAAGTCGATAAGACGCAGTTCATCAAATATTGCGCCTCTTATGCGCGTAACAGCATAGGTTTTAAATTTTACATTTTTATCAGGATCATATTTATCAATTGCATCGATTAAACCAAAAACACCGTAACCTACCAAGTCATCAAACTCTACATTATTAGGCATTCCAACAGCGACTTTTCCGGCAACATATTTAACCAGCGGGGCATATTGTTTAATAAAAGTTTCCCGTATCGCAGGGTCCCGGTTTTTTCGGTACTGCTGCCAGAGTTCTTCTTCTGTTTTTTCCGCCTTGGTAACTTCAGCTCCGCCCGGGAGAGTTGCATTTTGAAGTTCCTGGTTTGTTGTCTGTACCGGCATTCCCAAATCTTATCCTTATTCTAGTCTTTACTCAATATCGTACTAATACCCTTCGCTATATCCTTGGGGTTAAAATCACCTTCTAATTGCTGTGCTTTATTCCCCTTATAATGACTCCTGTCCGGTTCTTCAGTTAAGAAAAACGATGATGATGATGAAGGCGCTGAAAAATCTTCTGAAACCGCCGGCATTGAAGGCAAAGGAACGGCAGCCGGAGCAGGTCCCGCAGAAGAAGCAGATGTACTGCTATAAGCTGTAGAAAAAGCTCTTGCCATCATGTCTAAATCAGGTAAACCTCCCAATCCGGAATCATCCCCAAAACTGGGGGTAAATTGCGGCTGGAAAACTTCAGGTTTACTAACTGCCGGTTTTTCTGCAGCAGTTCCTTCAATTCCGGGTAAATCATCAAATGAAATATCCTCGCCAAACCCTAAATCATTATAACCCTCTTCCTTCTTTCGGTCTATACCCTCTTCGTTTAATGAAGAATCAAACCATTGATTAGGGGATACTTTTTCACTTTCTTCATTATCCTCTTCTCTTTCTTCATTCCTGTATGCTCTAAAACTACCGGATATTAAATCTTCTATATTACCCAACTCATCTGAATCACCTACTGATTTAAATAATTCCGGTACTGCATATTCACCTGAGCCGTCTATTGTAATATTAATTCGTGCTCCCGACTGTTCTTCCAATACCGAATGTTCTTCTGATGAAACCATAAGCTCCGGGAAAAAACTGTTTATCACAAATCTAAGTCCAAAGCCAAGCCCGAAAAATACGACACCGAAAATAAGAGCCCTAAGAAAAATATGTAAAAAGGCAACGCCGAAAAAGAAACCAAGCGTAACCGATACGAATAACGCAATTACAGCTGCTATAACACCCCATCTGAAATTCGCCACTGCTCTCTCCTTTCTAACACCATTTAAATATTCGAATCATTTGAAGATTTAAATAATCTGCGCAGCATCCTGCCGAATCCGCGCGTATCTCCGGGTTTATTTCGATCCATGCGATCAACAATATGCTGAACGCAAATACTGGCTTTACATTTCGGATCTACTACCATAAAAGGTTTCTGCCTTAAAACCGCATTTTGAACAGATGTATCATCATAAATAAATCCAAGATAATCAACCTTTAAATTTAAAAATTGACCTGCGATATTGATCATTCTGTCTGCAACGCTTTTTGCCTGAGCTGCTCCCTTTGCCCTGTTTACAACAAGTTTCAGCCCTACATTAATTGAATCATATTCTGTAGCAATTATTTTTATTATTCCGTAAGCGTCAGTAATGGCTGTAGGCTCCGGTGTCGTAATAATAACCGCATCATCTGCAGCTGCGATAAAATCAAGAACATTGCTTGAAACACCTGCACTTGTATCAATAATTATTATGTCTGCGTTTGAAAGGGTTTCAAGCTCGGAAATAAAATCTCTTCTGTCTTCTTCTCCCATGTTTGCTATTTGAGAAAAACCTGAAGCGCCTGCAACTATCGAAATACCGTATTCAGTTTCTACAAGGATTTCACGGATTGTTTTTTGTTTTTTTATTACGTGATACAAGTTATATTTTGGTATCATATTAAGCATAACATTGACATTCGCAAGCCCAAGGTCTGCATCCATTACAATTACTTTTTTCCCAAGCCTTGCAAAAGCCAGAGCCATATTTACAGAAAGGTTTGTTTTGCCGACACCGCCTTTGCCTGATGTGACTGTAATTATCCTTGCCTTGTCAGATATCGCCGCGCCTTTTGCCGACATCTGATTTTTAGGCATATTTGTATTTTCTTTTTTACGTTTCATTATTTCACGTAATTTTTCAGCTTGGTCTTCCATAATTATCCTGCTCCTATTTCCATTTAAATTGATCCGCTTCACCCGAAGGAAACATCTTTTCTATTTTTTCACGATTTATTTTAAAACCATTAAGATTTTTTAAAAACTGCACAACTGTCGCTCTTCTTATATCTTCCGGAACTTTTTGACCTTCTGTAATATACGACACACTCTTTCTTTTTTCGGCAAGAGCGGATATTAAATTACCAATATGATCGGTTTCATCCATTTTGGAAAGTATTATTGATTTATAATTAAAAGGTTCAAACTGCTGCATAATATTTAAAATGTCTGACGTTTTTGTCGCAGCGCTTATAACAAGATGATACTCGGCATTCCTGCCGCATCCGTCAAGAATCTCTTTCATTTCACCTATCTTTGACGAATCTTTCGGACTCTTTCCGATTGTATCAATTAAAAATAAATCAGTACCGTCAGTTTGAAGCGCGATTTCTTTTCTTAGATCCTGTTTATTATCAACACTGGAAACAGGTATCTGCATGATATATCCGATCTTTTTTAGTTGTTCTTCTGCGCCAATGCGGAATTGATCTATCGTAATCATTTTTACATCGATTGCAGGCATTTCATCCGTGCCAATTCCGAAAATAGCGGCAAGTTTGGAAAGTGTTGTTGTTTTTCCGACGCCGGTAGGACCTACTAATACCATTATCTTCGGTTTTCTTACTGTATGATCGGAAACAGCGGAATCTTCTTTATATATACTAATGCTTTCTCCTATCCATTCAACCAATTTTCCCTGTATGCCTTCGATGTCGTCTAACTGCTCCAATGACATTTCTTTACGCAGCTTTTCCACCATATTGTTAATATAATTTTCGGAAAAATCATTTTCTTTTAAAAGCTGTACGGCACGCACAAATGCAGGATGATCATCTTTTTTACCGTTGCTTTCAACTTTTTCTTTTATTTCTTTAAGCGCATCCAGTATTTGCTGTGATGATTCTCTGCCGCTTTGCTGCCATCCTGATTGTTTGGCATCACTTGCAACTGCAAGTAATTTCTTTTTTTCATCTTCCAGTTTTTGATTTGATAAATCACTGTTTGTATTTTGCCGCTGATAGCCATACATTGATGAAGTCAGATGGTTTATTCCCTGCATTTTATGCTGAGGAAAGAAAAATTCTACCTGTATACCGGGTTTGGAAAAAAATCCCAAAACACCGCCTACTCTTATTTCTTTTTGGCTTAAAATTTTAAACGGCCGGTTATATTTTGAGGCGATCTTTAATTCGCAATCCATCCGGCTTTCGCCTTGTTCAATATACATTTCCATCTTATTGCTCCATTGACTGCTCGGCTGATAAACCGGATGCTGCCGTATCTTCTATTCTTATTATTCCTACTGCTTCAGGAATAACATCTGTTACTATTTCCGGGACAGACAAGACTGCCAAATCCGGCAATTCACGATCTGTGGAATTCTTAACAAGGAAGCGAGCCTGCTCTGAACATAAAATGACAGGCATCCAGCCTCTTTCCTTAACTGCTGTTACTGCTTTTACAACTGCTTTAATCCATGCCTTTTGTGTCGGAGGATCAAGTGCGCATACTAACCCGGAAGCGGTTTCATATTTAGCATCGATTATTTTTTGTTCCAAAGACGGGTCAATCGTAAGCACCCGAAGTTTATGATCTTCATCGGCATATTGTTGGCATATCTGGCTTGCAAGCGCTTGTCTTGCTTTTTCTGTCAAGAACCAGATATTTTTTGATACCGGCGCATAATCGGCAATCGCTTCCAGAATGGAAACCATATTGCGAATAGAAACTCTTTCGCGTAACAACCCATGCAGCACCTTTTGAATATCCGTTAAACGCAAACCCCTGCCTTCTTTTAATACTTCATCTACAACAGCAGGAAATTCTTTGCGAAGCGTATCTAAAATTGCCTGAGTATCCTGCAAGCCCAAAATGCTTGCAGCAGTTCTGCGGATTATTTCCGTTAAATGAGTAGCAATTATCGAAGGCGGATCAACTACCGTATAACCGGCACGCTCGGCATCATCTCTTTTATCCTGATCGATCCAGATTGCAGGAAGTCCAAAAGCCGGGTCTACAGTTTTTTCGCCGGGCATTTCTTCCGTTACACTTCCCGGATTTATACAAAGGAAATTACCAAGGCGTATTTTACCCCTTCCGGAATCAACGCCTTTTATTTTAAAACAATATTCTGATGGTTCAAGGATTGAATTATCAATAATGCGCACCTTTGGAATGACAAGTCCAAGATCATAAGCAGACTGCCTTCTTACCCCTTGAACCCTTTCAAGAAGTTCTGCGCCTTTTTCCTTTTCAACTAACGGAACCAATCCGTAACCCAGTTCCAGCGAAAGAGCATCTAAAGGAACAACAGGTGAAAAATCTGCCGGTTTTTCTTCTTTTTGTTCACGGTTTGACGCCATCATTTCGTTAAATTTAACTGTTCGTTTTTTTGCCTGCCCTGTTCTGTAAGCATGGAAACCAATAAATGCCGCCATCGGAATAAGAACGTACCATGGAAAACCGGGTAAAAAAGCAAGGAATAAAAGTACTGCAGATAAAATCCAATATATTTTAGAATCACGGGTTAGAAGCTGTTCAATAACCTGATCGCTAAGATCACCTGTAGCGGCAGCTCTTGTTACAACAATACCCATAGCAACAGAAACTAAAAGCGCAGGAAGCTGGGTAACAAGTCCGTCTCCGATAGCCAAGCTGATATAAGTTGATACAACATTTGTTTCGTCATACATTGTCGAACCAATAATAAATCCGCCCAGTATTTCGACAATAATAATAAAAACCCCAACCTTAACATTCCCGGAAATAAATTTACTAGCACCATCCATTGATCCGTAAAAATCGGATTCCTGCCTTATCTCTGCTTTTTGTTTTTTTGCTTCTTCTTCAGTAATAGCGCCGGATGTGTACTCTGTTTCAACTGCCATCATCTTTACCTGCATACTGTCCAAAGTAAAACGCGCTGCAACTTCGGAAACACGTGTTGCTCCTTTTGTGATAACGATAATCTGCACAGCGATGATAATGATAAATATAATTGAACCTACAACAATACCCTGAGTTCCGCCGGAGCCTACAACGAAAGTAGAAAATGCTTTTATCATCCTGCCGTCAAATTTTGCTCCCTCTGTTAAAATAAGACGGGTAGATGAAACATTTAAAGCAAGACTGAATATGGTAGAAACAAGCAGCAATGTCGGAAAAAGACTTATTTCTGTAGGTTTACGTGTATAAAGAACATTTAAAAGAATTAAAAGTGCAAATATAAGATTGAATGCCATTAAAACATCCAGAACTATTGTGTGTAAAGGAATTATAATGGCAACAACAATTATAATTACCGCAACAGCAGGGAAACTATCTTTTAGAAAACCAAGCGATTTGCGTAAACCTCCACCGCTCGATTGCGCCACATCAGACATCTATTCTATACTCCTCATTATCAAGCTGCTCCTTCAGAAGTTATTTTATTGCGCCTAAGTTCGTTCATGCGCCATACCCTGGATAAAATTAATGCGACAGTTTCATAGTAAACTTCCGGGATTATATCTCCTACATCGGTTTCACGATACAATGCCTGTGCCAATGGTTTATTTTCTACAAGCGGAACATCATGTTCCTGCGCAATCTCCCTGATTCTCGCCGCTATTGTATCAGCGCCAAGAGCGATAACCATAGGACCTTGCATATTTTTTTCATATTTTAATGCAACAGCATAGTGGGTCGGGTTTGTTATAACTACATCCGCCTGCGGAACAGTTGTATTGATATTTTGCTTTAACATTTCACGGAAGCGGCTGCGAATTCTTGCCTGTATCTGCGGGTCCGCTTCCATCATTTTAAATTCTTCCTTTATTTCGTAACGTGTCATTTTATGCCGTTCACGGAAACGCCATCGCTGGAAAAAATAATCAGCTACTCCAAGAACAAGCAATAAAAAAGCTACAACAATTAACATTCTTATTGCAATTCCTGCTACGAAAAATAATCCTTGATACGGGTCTGCCTTTTGCAGATTTAGCATTTTATTAATTTCAGAACTGATAAATAAAAACGAAATAACACCAATGATAACAATTTTTGCCAAAGACTTTCCTAAATTAAAAAGCCCTTCTGTAGAAAATATTCTTTTAAAATACTGACCGAATTTCGGCAGTGCTTTGGAAAATTTGGGCATTATTGGTTTTGTTGTAAACAAATAACTTCCAAGCTGAACAAGATTTGAAAAAACAGCGGAAATAAAAGCAATTATTAAAACAGGAGCTGCAAGCCGTATAAAATAATTTATAAAATTACCTGTAATAATTGCATCCTTTGTAGGATCAAGTTCTATTGCTCTTAAAAAGAAAAAACGAACCATTTCTACACAGGTGCGGAACATTGAAGGAGCAAAGAAAAGCAGCAAAATACCGGGAAGCAGTAAACCAATCGCTCCTACAAGTTCCTGACTCTTTACTACCTGACCTTCTTCACGTAATTTTTTTAACTTATGCTCGGTCGGCTGCTCGGTTTTACCCGGAGCATCTTCGTCATTGTCATCGGAAAACCACTGTAAATCAATAAACAACGATTTATCTAAAGAATTTCTCACGGAGGCACATCGAACTTCCAGTTCGCGGCACGGAGGATCACGCGGTACTAACAAATAACATCCAGAACTCCGTGTCTCCGTGTCTCTGTGTGATAAAATTTGAATAAAATAATTAATCAAATTCCGCCTCCTCCGGTTATTTGCCGCCCGATTTGAATGTAAAGATTCTGAAAACTTCCAAAACCGGCATTAATTATACGGGTAAAGGCTTCGATCATAAAAGGCAATACGGTTAAAAGTAAAACAAAAGCTGTTATAATGGAAATAGGAAAACCTTCGGATAAAATATTAACCTGCGGTGATGCTTTGGAAATTAATCCTGTAGTTAAAGAAGTTAAAAATAATGTTCCAAGTATCGGAAGCGCTATAATAATAGCATCCAGGAACAAGCGGGTAAGACCTGAAACGATCATTGTAACAACAGGTTCAGTGCCTTCAATTAAACTAATAACATTTATTGTTTGAACCGAACGCCAAAAACCCCCGAAAAAAAGCTCGTGAAAGCCGCCTATTGTAACAAAAATAAGCATAGCAACCAGGTTAAAATACTGACCCATAAGAGGGTTTTCTACCTGCGCTACAGGGTCAAAAGTTTCTGACGCTCCAAAACCCATTTTCAGCGAAAAGAACTGCCCTGCTGTAGAAAAAGAAGCAAAAATAATAGTCATATAAAAACCGATAATAATACCTATCATTGCTTCACCTGCGATAAGCAATAAAAAACGCAGGCTGAAAACTTCATGGCGCAGATCGCTTAAAGAACCGCCGGGCAATGTAACAATGGCGTTAGGATTGTTAGCTGCAACATGAAAAGCCTCTGCCGTAGGAATTACCGCAAAAGCGGCAAGACCGGCAAGCGCGATTTTTGCAACCTGGGGAATTGCATCGGACGAAAGCAAGGGAGCAACCTGGATCATGGCAAGAGCTCTTGCGGCAATTAATAAAAACACAGGACCAAAAATGAGGATATTATTTAAAACCGCACTATCAACCATCTAATCCCTTCTTTTTTAACGCGCCATATCCGGTATTCTTTTAAATAATTCGGTCGTATAATCTCCGAGCATTGCAAATCCCAATCCGCCGAAAATCGCAAGTACAATTAAGATAATCGCTATCTTCGGCACAAATGTAAGTGTCTGCTCCTGAATGGAAGTTGCTGCCTGCAAAATCGCAACTATCAGCCCCACAGTTAATGCAGATAACAAAAGAGGAGCCGCCATTCTTAAAACCTGAAATATCCCCCCGCGTAAAATTGTTACAATATCACCTTCGCTCATAGACCTCACCTATAAAAATGAACGGACAAGCTGCTCCGTTAAAAGCCCCCATCCGTCAACAAGAATAAAAAGAATTAATTTAAACGGCATGGATATCATAATCGGAGGAAGCATGATCATACCCATGGACATAAGAACACTTGCAACTACCATGTCAATTACAATAAACGGAATAAATAAAAGTATTCCTATCTTAAACGCCACCGTAAGCTCGCTTAAAATAAACGCAGGAATTAATACATAAGTTGGAACGTCAGCTAACGAATCGGGACTGTCAAGCCCGCGCATTGTCATAAAAAGACGGATGTTCTCAGGGCGATTTCTCATTTGAGAATACATAAATATTCTTAAAGGAGCTTCTGCTTCTCTGTAAGCGTTTTCGACAGTCATTTCTCCCGCTGAAAGCGGCTGCAAAGCGTTATTATAAATTTCACTAAAAGTAGGCCACATAATAAAAATAGTCATAAAAAGAGAAATCCCTAAAATTACCTGGTTGGGAGGAACCTGCTGTAATGAAAGAGCTCTTTTAATAAAATCCAAAACTATGGAAATACGCAAAAAACTTGTCATCAGAATAATTATGCTTGGAGCTAATGAAAGTACAGTAAGTAAAAGCAATAACTGCAATGAAAAAGCAACTTCCTGTCCGCCTTGTGGATTACGGATTGTTAAATCAATAAATGGAATAACAGGCGGTCCTTGAGGGTCGGGCATTTCCATGGTTCCAGGCACTGACATTTCCGGAAAATAAAATTCTTGTGCGTCTGTTACAATGGGAATAAAAAAGAATAAAAAAAGAATAAAAACCACAGAGGACACGGAGGAACACAGAGGTTTTAGTATGAATTCTCTTTTCCTCTCCGTGAAACTCCGTGTACTCCGTGGTTTAAATATTAATTTAATATGCATCACAGCCCCTTTAACCTTTCACGGCGTTTGCGGATTTCATCGGCTCCGGGTGTGTTTGCCTGTGTTTGATTGCCGAAACGGCGAAGCACCGACAGAAAATCCGGTAAACGTCCCGGGGTTTGTGTGCCTTTTCTGGCTTCTTCCTGCAGCATTGAATCAACAATAACTTGATCTTCTACTTCACTTATAAGATTTACACCGCCCTCGCTCGATCCTACTAACCATGCTTTAGTTCCAATAGCGACAACATGCACATAACGGTTTGAACCAAGATGGGTATATGCCAAAACTTTAAGAAATGGATCTGTATTCGGTGTCTGTTTAGATGCTCGTTTAAAAATATACACAACGCCGTAAATAGCTGCGGCGCAAAGAGCGAGAACAAGTATCATTTGAATTACATTCCAAATTGAAGGACCTGCTCCCGGTGAAAGCACAGTTGCTTCATCTGCAAAAGTCAGGGATAATTCAAAAGCTCTAAGCGGATCTTCTTCAACCTGTTCATCAAGATACACTTGTTCATCAGGTTCAACACCTAGATTTTCCTGAGCTGAAATAAAAGGAATTATTACAAGAAACCCCACTGCAAGCAGGGCTAATATACGTGTTTTCAGTTCTCCCCTCCCAAGTACTAACTGACTTCCATAAATTATATAATTATTTACGATAAAAGGCAATAGAAAGAGGAAAACTTATTTATATATTACCGGTTATTATCCCAAAACCTGACATTTGCGGGAAGTATTGTATCCCTGTAAGGGTTTAAATTATGATCCGCATTATTATAAATTTCATAACGAAGATTAATTAACCCTATTCCGGTTTGTCTTCTGCGGTCATTTTCCGCATTTATAGCTGCAGCAAGAGCGTCATTCCACGACTTTGGAACTACTGTATCACCTGTTCCCTGTTCCAAAAGAATCGCCGTTCCCGGCGCAATTTTATCAAGATGCCTTAAAAGCGAAAAATCCTGCGCTGCATGATTTTCCCTGAAACTTCTAACCCACTGCAGATTTCTGTTAAAATGCGCGATATTTTCGGGAAAGGCTATACTTACAGGAGCCCAAAGCACTGTAGAAACAGGCTGCTGTATTATTTCCAAAAAATGCAAAGCTACCTGCCCTCCGTTACTGTGACCCCATAAAACAATTTTATTAAATCTAAACGGGAATGTTATCCTGTCTCCCGCAGCAACAGAGGAATCAAAAATAAAAACCGGCTGTAATAAACTTTTGTAAAGTTCTACTGCATTTATTGTCGAATAAAATTGATGCATTTCCCAAGGAGCAGGTGCTGGCGACGAAGAACCGTAACCTAAAAAATCCGGCGCAATAACAACCCAGCCGTTTTGAAGATAAGTTCTTGCGGGGTTTACTGTTCCTCTTCCTGTATAATATCCATTTTGTCTTTGATGACCGCGAAGCATGATAACAATTCCTTTTATATCCTGCAAATCCATAACAGGTATACTAAGGCGTGCGCTTACCGTTAATCCCATTGATGTATAAACAACATCGTACGCATACTGGAGTTCATTTTTAAAAGCCAGTTTTTGTATAACTAAAGGACTTGTTCTGTAAGGATAATTTTGCAAATTTACCAGAGAAAACTCATTAAAATTTCTTTCTTGCGCCGAAAGAAACTGAGCAGTAATAATTAATAAAACGGGAATTATTTTTTTCATATTTGTATTATATCAAAAAAAAAGACCGGGAATAACCCAGTCTTTTTTTCATTCTATAAATGGCGCATAAAAATTAATTGTAACCCATGTCATTTATGCGTTCCATCGGAGAGACAATTTCTGTTACGCGCACACCGAAGTTTTCATCGATAACTACTACTTCGCCTTTGGCGATAAGTTTATGGTTTACAAGAATGTCTACAGGTTCACCGGCAAGTTTGTCAAGCTCGATGATAGTGCCTTCGCCCATTCCAAGGATTTCTTTAATAAGTTTGCGGGTGCGTCCGAGTTCTACGGTCATTTCCATGGAAACGTCCATGATAAGACCTATGTTGCCTGCTTCATGAGCGCCAAGACGCGGCTGCATCAGGTTGGGGAACTGAACCGGCTGTACATTAGTAGGTCCAAGATTCGGCATTCCCATACCCATACCTGGCATACCCATTCCCATGCCTTGCATACCGCCCATTCCCATATTTTGCATACCCATACCTTGCATTCCACCCATTCCCATATTTTGCATGCCCATACCGCTCATATCCATGCCTGGCATTCCCATGCCCTGCATACCACCCATATTCGGCATAGCCTGACCCATGCCTGGCATTCCCATACCTGCGGAAGCAGAACTGCCGCCAAGACCATTGGAAATATCATTTGCCGGAGCAGAGCCTAGAATTTCCCACATTTGATGAGAAAGACCATCGCCGTCGCCGAGATCTATATTATAACTCATTACAGCAAATTCACCAGCAGGTAATGCGGCAGTCGCTTTGGGAATATTTGCCGCTGTCGGAGAAGATGCCGCAATCGATTTATTTCCTGTTTTATCTGTAAGAGCAGTAATTTGAGTTCCTACCATCTGAGAAACAACTTCGCCTATAACAGACATTGCCATTTCATCAAGCTGGATATTTTCTTCTTTCGTCATCAAAGATGCAATTGATTTTGCTGATTCTTCGGGAAGAAGGAAAAGATGTTCGCCGGGAAAACCGGATGTATAATTTGCAGTAATACATGTTACCATGCCCGGAAGCTGCATTAATAAACTGTCGCGGTTAGACGAAAAAACTTCCGGTCCTGCCAATGTAACAGAAGCACCTGTAAGAGCTGCAAGATTTGCAGATAACGCATTGGTAGTTGAAGAGAAAAATCTTTCTAATGTGCCTGTATCAAAACCGGATGCTGCCATAGGAGGCGGAGCTGTCATTGTCGCTGCGGGCGCACCTCCGCCAAGGCCGCTCATGGACGAGGAATCTACACCGGCTAACAGTGCATCAATTTCATCTTGTGAAAGGGCTCCATCTGACATCATAATAACCTCACTCTAGTGCTGCTGAATAGCAGCACAATTAAAATCGAATATGAGACGCAGTCTCATAATTCGTCTCCTTCGGATATAAGCTCTTCAAATTCTTCATGTCCAAGCTCATCAATTTTCTGTGTTATCTGCACCGCTATCTTTTTCCCGATAATGCCGGGGCGGCACAAAAACTTTTTCCTTGAACCGATATTTAATGAATAGGGATCGCCAATGCGGGTGTTATAAAGCCGTATTACATCCCCAATCTGCAAGGAAAGAACATCCCGTACAGGTACATTTATCTTTCCAATTTCGGCTGTTACATTAACATCGACTGATGCGAGCTTATCCTTTAGAACATTGAGGTTTTCTGTTGTCGCATTTCTGCGTACCGATGAATACCAGAATTGAGCTGAAAGTTTGCCGATAATCGGCTCTATTGTAAGATACGGGATACAGAAGTTCATCATTCCTTCTACATCGCCTACCTTGGTTTCCAGTGTTACAAGAACAACCATTTCTGTCGGCGGAACAATTTGCGCAAACTGAGGATTGGTATCGATCTGTCCAAGACGCGGACGAAGGTCGATAACTGTAGTCCAGGCTTCGCGCATATTTCCAAGAATACGAACGATAATTCCTTCCATTACAGACTGCTCGATGTCAGTTAATTCATGCTGAGATTTTGTGCCTTCACCAGTGCCGCCGAAAAGACGGTCAATTATGGAAAATGTAATAGCAGGATCTATTTCTAAAATTGCGTTTCCTTTTAAAGGGTCCATATTTATAATTGCAAGAGTTGTAGGAGTTGGAATTGAACGGATAAATTCTTCGTAAGTGAGCTGATCTACCGAAGCTACGTGAACATGAACCATACTGCGAAGCTGGGCAGAAAGCGATGTTGTGGTTAAACGTGCAAAAGTTTCATGCATAATCGAAACGGTGCGAATTTGTTCTTTGGAGAATTTGTCGGGACGTTTAAAGTCATAGATCTTTATTTTGCGGCTGTCTGCAGCAGGCCTAAAATCCTCGGGCTCTGTATCTCCTGCATTTATCGCGGTTAATAATTGATCTATTTCATCCTGGGACAGAACTTCTGTCATAATCTCTCCATAGTAAACCTATACCCCTGACTTGACAAGACAGTTTGTTTGGGTTAATTCTCCATTACATCTAATCTGTTAAATAGAATAAGCCGCGCTCCCCTGGAATCCAGGAAACGAGTATTTAACATTTCCAAAATTTCTCTTTTTAACGCATCTTCCCTGTCAGGAGCCAATTCTGCTGCTGTCTTCCCTGTAAAATAACGGCGTACAAAATCGCGTAATTCATAACGGCGGCTGTTTAACTCGCCGCCTGCTTTTGAATCATTCAAATCGTAACCAATAATCATTTCCACTGTAACAGAAGACCTGACAGGAAAATCCCTGGTTTGAACAGTAATAGATCCGATGTTATCGTAATATTGAAATTCAGGTCTTATACCAAGTAATGGTGAATTTGGATCATTTATCATAGTTTGGGAAGCGCCTCTATTGTTCATTACATTGAAGGTTATAATAGAGACTGTAACAATAAAAATTAACGCGCCAAGACCAATGGCTACAAACTTTAAAATGGTAGGTAAAAGATTACCTAAACCTCCGCCTCTTTTCTTGGAAGAGCCGCCGGATTCCGGAGCATCACCGCCGTCAAGATCAAGATCATCGCTATCAGACATTCCAAAAACCTCCTCTAGTTTACGGCGGTTTACGGTATTTTATGCCGTTACACACCGATTATAACAGAAATTTACATGAATTTACAGTTATTCTCTTAAATCATCGGCGTTTTTGGGGATGTTTTAAAGGAATTTATTTAAAGAAGAGCTCTCGCAGAGGCGCAGAGGTGCAAAGAATTACAGTATTATTTTTTTAGATATTGACGCATATAATTAATTACATCGTTAAAATCAACGGGTTTTCCAACATGGCCGTTCATGCCGGCTGCCAGACATTTTTCGATATCTTCCTTAAAAACATTTGCTGTCATGGCAATAATGGGAATCTGCTTCCTGCGATTTTCATCTGATGCGAGACTCATGCTTGAAAACATGTTTTCGATTTCCCTGATTTTGCGGGTCGCTTCAAGTCCGTCCATTTCGGGCATTTGCAGATCCATGAAAATAATGTCGTATTTATCAGGTGATTTGGAAAACAAACGAACAGCCATCGCTCCGTTTTCCGCACAATCAATATTTATTTTTGTAGATTTTAAAAATTCCAGAACAATTTCGCGGTTTATTTCGATGTCTTCCGCAAGTAAAATTGTATATGCCGAAAAATCATCAAGAAATTCGCCATTAGTGCCGCTGTTATTTTCAATACCGTTTCCTGTTTCCCGGTCAGTTTCGTTTTTTTCACCTTGTTCTAACCGAACGGTAAATGTAAACTTGCTGCCTTTTCCAATTTCCGATTCTACCCAAATATCGCCGTCCATAAGTTCCACTATACGTTTTGAAATGGGTAAACCTAAACCAGTGCCGCCGTATTTACGGGATGTACTTGCATCTGCCTGTTCAAAAGACCAGAAAAGCCGTTCTTTTTGCTGCTCTTTTATACCTATTCCCGTATCTGTAACACTGATCGATAAATAACAATTATTATTTTCTATTTTAACCAATTGCGAATCAAGATAAATTGAACCTTCTTCGGGTGTGAATTTAAAAGCGTTAAATAAAAGATTTGTAATTACCTGCGAAAGCCTTTGATCGTCGCCGATTAATGTATTGGGAATATCTTCATCGGTTTTTATATGTAAATTCTGACGGCGCTGTGTAACATGAAAATTACTGATATCTGCAATTGTTTGTATCATTTTTCTGAATTCAAAACTAACAGGAGAAAGTTCAAGTTTATCAGCTTCAATCTTTGACATATCAAGAACATCGTTTATTATTCCAAGCAAATGTTTAGAAGCGGCTTCTATTTTGTCAAATGCGTAATCTTTTTTCTCCGTTTCTTTTGATAATTTACCGATTGCCGTCATGCCGTTTATCGCATTTATCGGAGATCGTATTTCATGGCTCATTGTACTTAAAAATGCGCTTTTTGCTTTACTGGCTTTTTGGGCGGCTTCTTCCATGAGCTTACGCTCCGTTATATCACGGGCAATTCCCATAATACCAACGGATTTGCCGTTTAATAAAAGCGGAATTTTATTTGTTTCAAAAAGCCGCACTTTTCCGTCATAAGATGTAATATTTTCTTCATATTTAAATACTTTATTCTTTTTAATAATTTTATGATCCATTATTCTGTATTCATTTGCGGTTTTTTCAGAGGTTCCAAGCCCCGATTCATCGTTTTTTGCGACAAGATCGTTTTCATCTTTAATATTAAAATATTCCAATAAACTTTTATTACACCGTGAATAATTAAAATTTAAATCCTTGCAGAATATAAGATCGGGAATTGAATCTATCATCGTCTGAAGCATCGAACTTTCTGCCGCCAATCTTTTTTGAAATCTGAAAAAAAGGAAAACAAAAATCAGCAAAACTAAAATTATTATTAACGTTACCTGGACAAAAAGACGCGATACCACGCTCATTGCAACATCCCTGTCCTGCAGTGTTACGACAGACCATGAATCCGAAAAACCCGGAAGAGAAATCGGTTCATAACTCATGTAATAAGTCGTATCGTTATAATCAACTATATCAAAACCGTCTTTGCCGTTCATAACCGAAGCGATCGCACTTTTAAAACCATCAGAGATATTAAATTCTTCATCCTCGGTAATAACATTGCCGTCTGCACTGCGAAGAGCATTTCCCGACAAATCCATTACAGTAGAAGTACGTATTAATGTTTTAAAATTGGTAAGCGTTTCAATATATTTATTATCGGGATGAGCAATCACAACGCCTTCGCCGTCGATAATAAACGAAAACATCCCGCTTTCAGGATTTGAAAATTTATTTACAAGTTCCTGCATATAAATAAGGCTTATATCCGCGCCGAAAACATGAGTCATATCATTCGTATCATTTTCATTGTTGTACATCGGAATAAATACAGCGGTACACGGTAAACCTGTAGTTATCGAAATATATGAACGGCTTACAAACGGCTGCCTGGTTTCCATTATTTGCAAAAACCACCAGCGGCTGCTGCGGTCGCCTAAAGTACCATCCGATCTTGAAACCTGCCATCCATTCCCGGCATTTGTAACATAAATAAGTTCCAAAAAACTGTTACGCCGAGTGCTGTTTGCAAGTATCGGAGAAACACCCGCATTATAACCGCTTGCGGGCGCTATCATCGTATTGGGATTTAATGACAGTTCATAACATAAATTATAAGCACCGTTTATAAATGAATGAACTGTCTGTTGTATTGAAAGTGATACATTATGCGTTTCTTCCCTTATCTGTTTGTCATACGCTTGCGTGAGCATATAAATAGTTATTAATGGAATTACTACAAGCAATGACGCTATTATCAAAATTGAGATGATAAAAAATGGTGAGATAAGGCGTTTTCTGCGATTATTCTTAAAAAGCACCATTTTATATTAACAGACCAGGCGATATATTTCAATATTTTAAATGTAGTATTTATTAATTACATAAAGAATTATATCATTAATTTTTCCTATCAATTGCATTTGGCTTGCAATTTTCACATAGAAATGGTAAAATAGTCACAATGATGGAAAAAATGAACATAAATTCGAAATCTCTCTCTCTCTCTCTCTCTCTCTCTCTCTCTCTCTCTCTCTCTCTCTATTATAGAAGGAAAATATGTATTATATGAAAATTCGGCTTTTTACACTAATAATACTAACTTCTCTTACTATCGGAGCATTCTCCCAATCAATAGCACAGGAGATGGAAAACCTCCTTGCGACAAGTCAAGTTTCTTATGCACAGGCAGCCCGCTTTATACTTAGAGCCTCCGGCTCTTTTACGACAGCTAATCAGGAAGACGCTTTTTGGTTTGCAGCCACACGAAGCTGGCTCCCTGAAAATATAAATCCCCAAGACAGTGCCCGCCTTGATGCCGTCTGCCTGCTTTTAATGAAAGCGTTTAACATCGAAGGCGGCATCATGTATTCCATTACAAAAAACCCCCATTACGCTTATCGTGAGCTTGTTTATAAAAATATTGTTCAGGGAAATGTAGATCCGTTTACCAGAATAACAGGTGAGCAGCTTATTTTTTATGTAAACAGAGTTTTTGCTTTTCTTGAAAGAGAAGATGAAACCGCCGCTGCCTATGCGCAGGAAAGGCGGACACTGGAAACTAAAGAAAAGATGGAACCAACCTCGCTTGATCTTGGTATTTTATTTACACAGAATACTACAGCATACGGCAATTTTGCCGACGGTGATCAAAACCTGGATTACAAATTGGGTATAACACCTCGCGCTTCTTTTATTTTGTCGGACATCGGTTTTTTATATGTATCTGCCGGGTTTACACTTTGGTATGATGAAGAGTTTTATGTTCTGCCCGAATTATTACGTACAGAATTGTCCTTTCGTTTTGGAAGATGGGGATTAAATTTCGGGCGTTTTGTGTACACAGACCCTTTGGGATTTGTGACCGACAGCCTTTTAGACGGATTTCAGATAACACATACTTCCGGTTTCGGACGCTTAAGCCTTGGAGCCTGGTTTACAGGAATGCTTTATAAAAATAATGCTCAAATCATCATGACAGAAAGTGACAAAACGCTGTTCGAGCTTCCCATTGATATAAATAATTTTGCAGATACTTATTTTGCTCCGTACCGCGCTGTGGCATCAATTAATTGGGAACATCCTTCTGTAGGCGGGATTATTCAGCTTAACACTTCATTAGTAGGTCAATTTGATTTGAATACAGATAAGGATGAAAGGCTTCACAGTCAATATTTTATTCTTAAAATAGGAATACCAATAAATACTTTTTCGATAATATTAGGCGGCTCTTTTGGTTTGACTCAAGTACCCGGTAATATGGATTATATCTACGCAGGCGAACTTGGATTATTTAAAACATTTCCCGATAAAAACGCAGTCCTTTCTTTTACAGCCCGTCATGCAAGCGGCGGCGAAAGCGGCGATTCTTTTGGAGCTTTTATTCCCATTACAGCCGTTTATTACGGACAAATATTCAAATCAAAAATAACAGGGCTTACCACCTTTGCTATTGATTATCAAACCCGTATATCAAATATATTTGGAGCTAGTTTTAACGTTTCTTATTTTGCAAGAAATGATTTGTCACCGGTTGAAAGTAATATTGTAGCGCCTTCGGAAGCGGGAAAACATTTATTGGGAGCAGAGATATATACAAGTTTAATTTTTAGTCCGTTTTCTGATTTGCAATTTATTTTAGGAGCAGGGGTTTTTGTACCAATGTTAGGAAATAACTGGTCCGATGCAGGGTCTGTATGGCGTGTTGATTTAACTTCAATATTTGCATTGTATTAAGAAAAAGGGAGATATTATGAAAAGAATTTTTTTAAGTTTAATAATTTTTACAATAGCGTTTGCTGTTTATGCACAAAACGGAGTAATCCGCGAATTGACAGGCGAGGTTGAACTTAAACCCGCAGGAGCGCAAGCCTTCAGCCCTGCCCGCGCAGGCAGCCAGGTAACAAGAGATACGATTGTATCGACAGGATTCAGAAGCAGCGCTGTTATCGAGATTGGAAGCAGTTTAATAACGGTGCGTCCTTTAACAAGATTAACGTTATCTGAAATTCAGAGCACTGCGGATACGGAAAACCTGAATGTTAACTTACAGGCAGGAAGAGTCAGGGTTGAAGTTAATCCCCCTGCGGGAACAAGAGCAAACTTAACCGTTCAAACTCCCAGCGCAACAGCGTCTGTTCGAGGTACTAGTTTTGAAATTGACGCTTATAATCTGCAGGTATTCAGCGGAAGCGTAGGTTACGGAGGAGCAGACGGGCTTATGGTTAATGTAACAGGCGGAAACGTAAATATGATAAACGCTGAAGGAAACGTTCAAAGCCCTGTTGAAATAATTACAGGCGAAGTAATGCCGCGCTCGCCTATTGGAACAGGAAGGTCAGGGGTTGGCAGAAGGGGTACAAGTAATCCGGGATTTACTGTTCCGGGTCTTGATTTTGAATTTAACATTTGGACTTCACCATAAAAAGGATATTTTAAAAGGATTGTATTATGAAAAAGAACAATAAATTATTTTTCGTTTTATTAACCGCGGCGTTAATATTATCGCTTGTTTCGTGCCCTGATGGTTTTGTAGGGGATGGCGATATGGTAACTATATCCATAAATTTGGGAAGCCGCTCTGTACTCACAGCTTGGCCTCCGTCTCCTGAAATACAAAAAGAACTGGAGTATGTAATTACATTTACCAATACCAGCGGAGAAAAAGTAACTGCCAGATCAAAGGGAAGTTCGACAATAAAGGTTAAAATTCAACCCGGGATATGGGATATAGATATTGATGCGATTTACAAAGGAACATTGTATGCTACAGGTTCGGTATCAGATTACGAAATAATTGCAGGACAGGTTAATACTGTTACTACAACAATGGAGC
>WQYB01000009.1 GCA_009781475.1 Treponema sp. | reverse complement strand
TTTCAAACTGCGGCTCCGGTTCAAATTCAACTTGAGGTTGTTCAATTTCCGGCTCAGGTTCATATAACGTTTCGGTTTCAAGTTCAGGTTCATACCATGTATCTGTCTCAGGCTGAGGTTCTACTACCGGTTCCATTTCAGGCTGATATTCAGGTTCAATCTGCGTTATTGGTTCAGGTTCACTAACAAATTCAATCACAGGATCAGGCTCTGGCAGCAAATCAGGAAATACATGCTGCGGTGACGGAAGAATCTGGACATAACTCCATTCTGATCCATGATGGGGTCTGCCTAAAATATCATAAGGAATTACTTGAATACGATAATCACCCGGCGGTAAAGAAATTTCGATATATAACAAGTCCGTAAATTCAATAAAGTGAGTTACATAATCTTCATCAACTAATCTTTCAAAGACAACCTGGTAACGTGAAGCATTTTCTCCGCCGCTCCAAACAAAGCGCTGATATACCTTCAGCTCGCCGTCTTCCATTCTGAAAAAATTTCCGGCTGTCTGTGCGGAAAGATAAGAGGGCATCAATCCAATCAATAATAAAATAATAAACCAAAAGCGAAAGAAACTTTTGCGGTTATTCAATAATTGTTTATTATTAGTTGCCATATAAAGTTCCTGTATCTTCTATATATACAGGCTGCGGATATTGAAAGTCAATGTTAAATGCGCTTTCCGCTATTACACCGCGTCTTTCAATTGCATTACCTCTGTTTATCTGAACAGCTTCTACCTGCCAAATAAAATCGCCTCTATCTAAAAGCTGTAAATTATTTAATACATAACTTGTTTCATCTACTGTTGTACGGATAATTTCTCTTCTGCCAGATTCTGTCTGTTGTGAAAGAGTAAATATATATGAACTGGCTTCTTCAACTTCTGTCCATCTAAAAACCATTGATTCCATTGATCTTAATTCATTTGCACCTATGTTTGAATTTCTTATCGGATTCAAGTTTACAGGTGAATCCAGTAAAGCGACAGGCGGCGGAACAGGAACCGGAGGTGGTGTCGGAGCAGGTGTTGGCGTCGGAGTCGGTCTAGGTGTTGGAGCCGGTGTTGGCGGCGGAGTCGGTGTTGGAACCGGTATAGGAGTTATTATCGCTGTCTGCACAGGAGGTTCAGGTTCAACAGGCCTTTCTTCTATAGTATAGAATGCCGGAACAAGCTCCTGCGGGACAATCGATGGTACTTCTGTTGACGGAGCCTGTGTTACAAGCCATTCCGATAAACTCGCTTGAGGACTAACCTGTTCTGCAGGAGTTTGTGTTACACGAAAGAACCCGGTAGACGAATGAACCGTATTGCCGGTGAAAACAGGAGATAAAACCGGCGTAACACGCCAGAACCATATTCCCTCTTCCAGAGTTGAATCAGAGAAAAACGCAGCATTACTTACTCTTTGAAGGCGAAGAGTTGAAAAATCGGGAGAATCACTTATTTCAACAACATAGGAAACAGCTTCTTCTACCCTTGACCATTGAAAATTTAAAATTGGAGATTCATTTTGGTATGTAAATAAACTGTTAGCCGCAGGGCTTAAAAGCCTGGGACCAATAATTTCCCTGTTGATATTATCGACTCTGTTAATGGTAGGCGGTTCGCTTTCCGATACAGTCGCAGTAAAAACAACACCAGGCTGCGGATTAAATTGCTGTCCATTTAAATCCAATGTGATTCTTTCCGCTCCATCCTCTGCGAAAAAAGAAAGCGTTCCATAGCTCATTTCAAGTAAAATGCCGTCACCGTCAGGAGAAAGAACAATTCGTACAAGTGTATTTTCTTCAAGGTCTATGCTGTTCCCGCCAATTTGCAATGTAGCGGCAGAAGCGTCAGCGACACGGATTAAATCCCTTACATATACAGGAGATTCGCGGGCAAGTCTGTCCCATAAAACACGATCCCCCAATCGCCGCTGAACAATATTTTTTCTTACAACAACAGTACCGACAGAAGTAACATTTTTTAAATCAAAAGTAAAATAAAGATCGTGCCTGAACATATCAAAACATATTATGGCAACTAACAGTAATATAAGAATAATTAAATAATCAAAAAGCTGAAACCTTTTGTTAAACCTGTTAATTGTCTTTTTCTTCATGATTACTTTCAGCCTTCACCGATTTTATACTTAATTTCATCACTGTCTAAATCGGCAATTTCCAGATTCGGAGGTTCTATACCAAGCAATGAACGCACTTCATCCAGGCTTTGCGGTCCCTTTGGTTCGCCGTAAAAGTTAATAACGGCAAATATCCGTACGGGTTTTTCTTTTCCTTTTACGGTAACAGAAGGCATTTCTTCTGTTACAAATTTATCTCCGATCAGATTCCATGTATCTTCGGAAATAAGAATATCTACACCAAGCGGTTTTGTAAGAGCTTCAATACGGGATGCAAGGTTTACAGGGTCTCCTATAACTGTATATTCCATACGCATATCACTGCCTAGCTGACCTGCTGTAACAATGCCGGAATTAATACCGCATCCAATTCGGATAATCGGGCTTGCAGGATCACCGGGCTTTCTGGCTTTGTTTAAATAATAAAGTGATTTGCGCATCATTAAAGCAGCTTTAACCCAATTGAATGCGTCTATACGCGGGCTTCCGGCAGAAAAAGCTGTTCCCCAATGCGCCATAACAGCATCGCCGATAAATTTATCTACTACACCATTTGTTTTTTCTACACAATCGACCATTTGCGTAAAGTAACTGTTAAGCCAATGAACGATTTTATCGGATGCATCCTCGCCGAATGTCTTTGTAAAGTTTTCTGATTTAGCCGTAAAGTCCCTGATATCAGAAAAGAAAACAGTGCCGTGTTTTGGAAGACCGCCGGGTTTAATTTCACCGCGCATTGCTTTTACAGCAATATCCTTATTGGTAAATCTTCCAAAAACATTTAATGCAGAACACATCTTTTGGAAACTCTTTGTTAAAACTCCAATTTCATCACGGGCTTTTGATTTTAAATCAATATCGAAAATACCGCCTTCAATGTATCTTGCGGCAGCAGCAAGCGATCTTAGCGGAACTGATATTGTTTTAGAGAAAATTATAACAAAAACAATCGATATACATAAAATACCGATTGTAAGATAAATATTGCGGCGTGTAGTCGCTTCGATGCCTTCAAAAACTTTATTGTATTCAATACTGGTAATTACAACAACACCGGCTGTATTTAATTTTGTATATGCGACAAACTGACGGACTGTTCCGTCTTTTTTATATGCGTTTAAAGAAAAAACATCTGATACTTTATCAATTGCCAATTGAACCAGAGCTTCCACTCTAACCCAGAGCCAATTAATAATTCCTTTATTAATGGAATAAACTGATAATTCCATAAAGCCGAAATCAGTTTCCATCAGCTGTTGTTTTCTTTGATCAGAACTGCCAAGAATAGAACGGACAAATTCATAATCCTTAATATTTGTTCCGTCTTTAACAAATGTAAAATCCGCATGAGCCAAAACATCACCGTCGGTATTGATCATATATGATTGATTTACGCCATAACCAAAATTGTTATTTAAATTTTCCGATGAAAAAAGCACCGCGCCAACCCCGTTATTCTGCCACGGAAAAAATAAAGCCAGTAACGGTTTTGAAAAATGAGGCGCTCCGTTTTTAAGCAGTGTTTCTCCCCGTACAGTCCGGGCTAATGCATCTCTTTGATCATGGAAAAAAAGCTCTACCATTCCTTCATCAATATTCTGAGAAGAAAGGAAATTGTGGTTAACCAGTAATTGTTCGCTTCTGCCTGATTCTATGTAAAAAACAGCGGCTGCATGCGGGTTTTCCGCAAAGAAGAAATTAACGGATTCCTGAACCGATGCTCTTTGAGCCGTTATTGCCTGAATAAGAATTCTGGAATTGGAACGAATATTGATTAATGTGATTTCCGCTTCTACAGCCGACCTATGGTTTGTTTCAAAGTTAGTCGTTTCAGCTGCTGTTTGCAGGTCATTTCGCACCATCCAGGAAACCAAAGCAGTTATGGAACCGAGAGAAAGAATTACAATAAACGATATAATCGTTATTAACTTTGCGCCGATGGAAAAACGAATTTTATCCATTTCACGCCGTTTAAATTTTGGACTCATTCTATATTATCGCCTTAATTTTAACCATAGAATAGCATATTTATGTATTATTTTACAATATCAAACAGGCAGAAAAAGGGTCAATTCATCATTATCCACACCAATCCGCCGCTAATTATTGCTGTCATCGGAACCGCTATCAGAGTAAAATTCCGCCAAAATTTGTAATTTTGAGCGTATTTCACCGATAAGGCTGACTGCATCCTGTAAATTTCGGACATTTCGTTCAGCTGTTCCCGTAAGTTCTCCAGTAAGGCTTCTTGCTCTGTTATTATAGTCTCGTAACCGGCTATTAATGTCCCGCTGTCGTGCAAGTTCAACCTCAAGTCTTCCAATAGTTTCTGTTGCTCTAGCGTATTGGTTATTGTATCGTAAATCAAGTTTTCCAATTGCGTTAGGTCCTGGTTCAAGGATGAAAAACTCTGTGAATAGGCAGCCTGCGATAAACCCAATAAAAAGAAAAAGCACAGGATACAGGTGATATTTAATTTGATTTGTGATTTTTTGTTTAATTTCATTCAAAGTAAATCCTCCTGGCAATTAAGGTTATACCTAATATAAGAAGATTTTCTTCTAAAGACCAGGGAAAACTGCACTTTTTAGGTTATTTGTAATATATAGGAGCATAAGGTTTAAAACTACCAGCTTCGAGAAAATTAGCTGTCCAAGAATTTATGCCTAAATACAGCGAAAATCCGTCTGAAGACAATGCAAAAAAACCTAATTGTATATCTTCGTAAAGATATTCGTTAAATCCTATTATTGTTCTATGACCCGTAAAAGAATAGCCATTTGAATAACTGTCGCTGTACATACCATTCATATTTCTTCCAGGTATCCAACCTGGATTTGAATAATTTACTCCATCACCGTCTTCATCTTCCCAGCGTAAATTATTATTGGAAATTGTTATTGTATATGGTTCCCATTCATCTGTTTCATTTATCCAAGCACCAAAAAATTTTGATGGCAGACAATCAACTATTATAACCGTTACAGAATTAAATATTGTGTCAATTACTGTAGAAGTAGCTGTTACGGTTATCTGCTTTCCGTGATCAGCTTCAGAAACTGTTAATACACCGTTATTTATTGATGAAGTTATATCCGTTCCGCTAATACTCCATGTTACTGTTTGAATTGGATTGTTATCTCCCTGTACAGTTGCAGAAAAAGCTGCTCCGCTTCCGTAAAAAGTCTGGCTAGCGACGGTTTCGGCAGTACCGGGATTTATAACAGGTCTGGTTATAGTTAAACCTGTGTATGTTGCAGGCAGCATTGCAACTGTAACAGAACCGCTTGTAACAGTATTAGAGTGATGGGTGCTTGCTACAGTTACAGAAATATTTGCTCCTTGAGCTGCTGCAGTAATATTATATGTATTATTTGTTTGTCCCGCTAAGGGAGAACCATTACTCAGCCATTGGTAGGTAAAAGTACCGGTTCCAATTAGAGCTGAAATATTGGCGGTAAGAGTTTGACCAACTTCAGGTAATCCTGTAATTGATATAGTTCCCGCAAAAGGAATTGGATCCCAACCGCCTGGAACCCCGGCGTTTTCGGAATTCATTCCATGCCCTGAACCTGATGTATTTGTTCTTGTTTTTGCAATAGTGCTTGCATGATAAACCGCACTTCCGCTAGCTGCTAAATTTGCATTTCCGCCGACGGCATCTTCACCATAAATGATTCCGCCTGTTTTTACAAAATTACCCGCAGCGGCTATATATACGCCTCCGCCGTTCAAGGATGCACTATTCTTACTCATAGTACCGCCCGTCATATTAAATGTTCCGCTATTAATATATACACCGCCGCCGCTGCCGCTTTGATTAAAATTATCAGTAATTACTGCATTATCGTTCATATATAAATTACCGCCGTTTACATGTATCAATGCAGCATTATTAATAAAACTATTATTACCCTGTAAGGTGACATTATTGTCAAGCCTGAATGTTACACCGTTATTTATTGTAAAAAGACTTCCAGTACCATCAAGGATTACAGAAATTGGCGTATTTTCATTATATTTTAATGTTATATCAGAGGCAGAAGGAAATTGGCGGGTATAAGATGTTAGAAGCTGATCAGTGCCTATTCTGACAGTATAAGTTCCTGCTGTATTGATTGAATCCAGCGCAGATTTAAGATCAACAAAAGGAATATTTTGAGTACCGCCTGTAATATCAATCCAGACTGTAGCTTGCGGTACTACAGTAAAACTTAAATTTAGATAGGCAGTAATATTACTTCCGTTAGAAATGGTAATTATTGCGGTATATGTTCCTGCCGTAAGATTTTGATTTATATTAAAAGGAAATGAATATTCATCACCCTGATTAACCAAATTCGGTATTAATGTTGAAGTTACATTAAATGCACTTACGTTTCCTGTCAATGTTACTGTTAAATCACCTGTCGGCATAGTACCGCTGTTGGTAACAGTTAAAGATAGCGGCGGAGGCAAAGCATAACCATATTCTAAAGTATCAAAAACATGAGGGTTTGCATGGCTCAAAGTAATACCTAAACCGCTCCATTTTGCGTATAAGGTCATGTTTCTGTCTGGAACAGTATTAAAATTCCAGATATTGTCATTTGCATCAAACCAGCCAATAAAAACAGAATTTACTTTTGCAGGGTCATTCGGTTTTCTTACGGTTTCACCATTCATTAATTTTTGATCGGGAATAGAAGTACCGCCGTTACTGTTAAATGATATGGTTTTTAATCCCCAAATTTCTTCCATCCAAGGATTTTGACAAGATACAATTAACAAAGAGGATAAAAAAAGTATAAATAGAAAAATAAATAAAATATTTCGCATAACTACTCAAACCACAATCGCAGCCGATTGACATCCCACCACCAGGGAGATGTTGGACTAGCAGTTGATTTGGATGGGTTAATAGTCCATAAAAGATTAGAAACCCAGTTAGCTTGAACAGCACTTACGAAATTATCGCCGTCTTTACCGGTAATTAAAACAACTGGTGTTACTACAAGAGTAGGTTTAGAAAATGATACATTATCGGAAAAATTATAATTAAGATTCCCGCCGCCGGTATTTCCAACTATGCGGCCTATTTCATGTGAAGCAGCATCGTTACCTGTTCTTATTGTAGAATTAATAACCGCACAGTTTGTAATAGAACCGCCTTCAATCCGCCCTGCAATACCTCCAATCTGCCTGGTACTTAAATCACCGCCTTCTATAACTGCACTATTCCAGCAAAAATCAATAGTACCCCCAACTTCATTAATTCCTGTTATACCGCCTACACGATTCATACCTGTCGATCTACCCATTATATTACCTATATTATAACAGTTTGTTATAATTCCGTAATTCCTTCCTGTTATGCCGCCAATATATTGCACATTATTTTGATTTCCATTATTAATATTAATGGTTACATTGGATAAAATATTTTTTATAGTGCCGTTATTAATTCCTGCTACAGTCCCAATAGCAATATTTTGCGGCGAAGAAGGTGTAGTAAATGCAGAAGTAATATTACCTTCCAATCTAAGATTTTCTACAGTACCCGAAAGGTTAGCGAAAATTCCGAAATTATTGGCAGATAAACTATGATTATTAAAACTTCCCAGGTCGATGGTTTTTCCATCTCCGTTTAATGAACCGCTGAACTGGGCAGAAACAGGTGACCAACCTGCCGTTAAAGTAATATCGTTTGCCAGTTTATAATGCGCTGTCTCGTTCCATGTCGAATAATCTCCAGACCCCCTACCCATTTGCCGAAGCTGAGGCTCTGTTCTAATAATGAATGGGTCATTGGAAGTGCCGCTGCCAGAAAATAATTTTCTTTCAAGTATTGCGGAATTGGCTGCGCTGTCAAATACAAGTTCGTGTGTAGTGGCTATTAACTCTGTAGGGCTGGTAACAAATGAGCCCAATGTAAATTTTGCCATCGACGCCGGATTAACACCTGCACCTGTCAGTATTTGTTTATCGTCCCAGTATCCGGCAACCGTTTCATAATTATCTGAAACCTGTCCTAATAAACTAATAATACTGCCGTTACCAGTCCAGCCTGAATTTATTATTATATTTGAATTGGTACTCACATTTTGTGCATATAAAAAGACACTATCGGCAGAACCGCTTTGTGATAACGATAATTTCGAAGCCGGATAGACATGTATAGTACCGGCAACTCTAAAGTTATTACAAATGGTTAGATTTCCGTTTGATAATGCAAAAGAAGCATTATAATTTAAAGGATCACCTATACTTCTGATAGTCAAGTCGAAATCAGATTGATTAACAGTTTGATAATTATGAGCGGATATACTTTCCAAAAGTAAAATATACGAACCTGCAGCTGCATTAACACTGTTATTAACATAATTTACTGCTGCATCAATATCGTTATCTGCAACTGTAGTTATTTTGCCGGGCACATCCCATTTTGCAGTCAGGGTTATATTGCCCGTTATGGGTGTATTAAAATCGAAAGGTGTCAAACTACTGCCATGATACCAATTCTCAAAGCTGTAATGTTCAGGCACTCCATTAAGGTACAATCCCGCTACCGGTATAAATGAAGGAGCGCCGGAAAGAAGCGGAGGAACTGTTATTTCTCCGTATATAACATTTGAATTAAACTGATAACTTGAATTTTTTTCGCATAAAAATGTTACCGTATACTGCCAATTGTTAAAATCGTTTAAATTAAATGTTTTTTGAAAATGACTTGTCATACCGCGGTATATATGGAGAGCTTCTCTGTGAACTAACGGCTGATAGTTTTCGCCTCTTTTAAGCGTAATGATTATACGGTAATAACCGGAAGTTAGAGGAACCGGATTGGCTGCATTATTTAATTGTACATAATTGCCGGCATTTATAAAATTAATTGTTTGATCGATAGTCCCTGTCGGATTTATACGTTCTATAGCTATTGACGCTTCTGTAAGTCCCGGCGGCAGTGTTATATTCCAGGTAAAAAAACCGGTTCCTGTTCCGTCAAGAGCAAATGGAATTAAATTAACAGAATGAGTATTTGTCCCTGAAGAAATTGTTAAAGTATTTCCGGAAGGCATTTCGTAATATAAAAAAGCCTGTGTTTTTCCGGCGTCTTTGTAAGCTGTTACAGTAAAAGTATTATATGTGCCGACAGGCAAAGTTATAGCAGCGCCAGAGCTGAAAATATCTTCTGAAATATCAAAATCTGCGTTTACAAATCGTAATGAAAATACTGCAACATCGTTTAAAACGGGATTGACGGGAACAATATTACGCGCGCCTGTTTCATTAAAATCCATCTTAAAATATCCAAAACCGGCAGGTGACGAATCATTTAAAATTGAAAGTTCGAAAGGATCAATACAACCTATAAAAGACAGAGAAAATATAAATATAACCAAAAAAATATTTTTCATGTTCTTCCTTTAATCCGGTGTATAAAATCTGATTGCATCAAATCCAAGAATAATTCTATGTTTAAAATAATCAAGAGAATCTAATGGATCATATATCATATTAATATTTTCATCCCCTTCCAAAAAATGATAACTGGAAGTAGAAATCGATCCTACTCTGATAAACGATGCCTGTGTACCGGCTGGAATATTATTTCTGCCCGGAGACGCCATAACACGCGAAATAACAATCGCTCTTTCGCTGCTTTCGAGTAACTCCAAACCAATATTTATTACATCTTCCAATGCATTATTTGACCCTTGAGTCTGTCCGTCTGATCTGCGTATAGTTACCCACCAATTTCTGTTTGTAGTGCTGCCGTAATACATTTCTCTGGCTTTTATTAATTGTTCCAATGTAAGATTTTGCCCGACTCTTGTTTCTGCAATACTCAATAGCACCCTAAACGCACAAGCGCCGTCATTATTATTAAAAGCAACCCGCATTGAAATTCTTTCATTGGAAACCGCAGTTATTTCGGTTTCATCTTCGTTTCCGAATAAAGAAAACGAAAAAATAATTAAAACAGCTATTAAGAATTTCCTTATAAACATATATCCTCTCCTAATTGGTTACCTCAAAATTAATATTGCGGGTTATAAAAACGCTGCCTGCAGCCGGAATTGTAGTAATTTCTATTGTAATTGTCTGCGTACCGATTATGTCATACGGTCTTAAAGGAGCATTACCTGTAACTGTTAAAGTTAACGTATTTCCATTTGTACCTGATACTTCTGCTGTCAATTCTTCTCCGCCCAAAAACCATCTAATACTTGAATAATTTTCCGGAGTACTAACTATAAAATTAAGCGTATTTCCTCCCGGTGTTCCGCGTGAAAGAATCAAATTTGATGGTATATCAACACCCGGCGGTGTGACAGTCAAATCCGGAAGGTAAAATGTAAATCCGGTACTCTGCGGTGCTGTTATTCCGCCTCCTGTTACAGTAACATTATTCGCAGGCAATGTTAAAATATAATTTGCAGCATCGGCTCCTGTAAGAGCTGCGCCTGTAATATTCATGGTCGCTGTTCCGATTGCCGCATTTGTATAAACAGCCGCTGTAATATTTGCTGAAACATCATCACCGGAAATAATGCCGCTAATACCAGCCGGTGTTACTGTAACTGCAGAAGCAGAAGTATTTCCGTCAAACACTTTAGTATGCGAAACTTGAATAATTTCAACAGGTTTTCTTGTTACTGTATAACTTAAATTTAAAAAGGCAGTAATATTACTTCCGTTTGTTATTGTTATTAATGCGGTGTATGTTCCAACACCAAGACCTCCATTAAAGTTAAAATTAAATGAAGCATCATCACCCGGATTAACCAAATCCGGTATAATAGTTGTTCCTCCTATATTAAATGCACTTGCATTTGCACCTGACAATGTTACTGTTAAATTACCTGTCGGCATAGTGCCGCTATTGGTAACTGTTAAAGCAGGCGGAGGAGGCAGAGCGTAACCATATTCATAAGAAGGAAAAACATGAGGGTTGGAATGGCTCAAATTAATACCTAAGCCGCTCCATTTTGCGTATAAGGTCATGTTTCTGTCTGGAACAGTATTAAAGTTCCATATATTGTCACTTACATCAAACCAGCCAATAAAAACAGAATTTACTTTTGCAGGGTCATTCGGTTGTCTTACGGTTTCACCATCCATTAATTTCTGATCGGGAATGGAAGTTCCGCCATTACTGTTAAATGATATGGTTTTTAATCCCCAAATATTTTCCATCCAAGGATTTTGACACGAGCCAAAAAATAAACAACAGAAAACAAGAACAAGAGAATGACCACGGAGTACACGGAGTTTCACGGAGGAAATAGTGATTTCGCACAAAAACCTCCGTGTTTCTCCGTGTCCTCTGTGGTTTGATATTCTTTGACAATCTTTTATCAAAATCTTACTCCGGCAGAAACATTAAAACCGTAAATATACGGATACCCTGCACGAATAGACGGCTCAACAAACCACCTATCGTTATAAAGGAAACGCCAGCCGAACCCCAACCCTGCGCTTAAAATACCTTTTTGTGATGGAATTGTAAAACCGTCCCGGTTAAAAAACGTTGGTCCTCCCAATAATTGCAGATAAGGACCTGAATAAAAACCGCTTCCTCTTAAATAAAGCCGTAAAATGAAACATAATTCCAGCGTATCAATTTTTTCCTGATTAAATAGCCATGTAACTCTTATACCTATTGATGAACCTGAACCATATCCTAATGTAAATCCTCCGCCATAAGCCAAAGCCATTGTGCTGTAAAACGATAAATCGGTATTAACTCCAAACCAAATATCACCCCTGCCGCTTTTGATTTCCTCATTTGAAAAAACGGCAGAAACGAGTATAAATAAAATAATTATGACCATTAACCGGCGATATCGGAACATGATATCAATATAACGGAAAAAATATACAGTTTCTAGACATAAATGATAACAAAACAGGAGTCTGCGTTATTCTATATCAAAAAGCGGAGTTTCTTTTCTTGTTAGCTGCCTGTAAGCCTGCTCTGCAAGTCCAAAGTTTGCACCTCTTGTAAAATCTTTTGCATATTCTTCATAGAGCATATCTTCATACATTTGACCTGCAAAACTGTCATCTACAAGACCTGATTTTTGAACTGTACTTCTCATACTATTTAAAAGATTTTTAACTAAAAAAGTTTCAAGTTCAAGGCAGAGCTGGTATAATTTATCATTTTTATCGATGTCAGATTGACCAGGGCGGGTATTTACAGTACTTTCTGCGGCTGATGTTCTGCGCAGTAGTTGTTCGAAATTACTCTGATTGCGGGTAGCTGATAATGAAGAGAGACGATAATCTTCAGGGTTAATCATTCCAAAACCGGCAATTTCCATAATCACTCCCTAACTATCGTTTTAAAGTAGTTGCAGTACCGAGCATATTATCGCTTGTCTGTATTGTGCGTGAATTAAACTCATAGGCACGCTGTGCAATAATTAAATTAACCATTTCCTGCACAACAGCGACATTGGACATTTCCAAGAATTTATGTTTTAACAATCCCATGCCTTCATAACCGGGTGTGCCTGGTATTGCATCACCGGATGCCTGGGTTGTTTTAAATAAATTTTCACCTACCGCAGTAAGACCTACAGGATTCGGAAAGCGGTATATTTCAATCATGCCAACATCAACAGGATCATCACTTTGCGGAACTCTAACAGTAACTCTGCCGTAATCGGTAATATTTATTGAGTCAGGCAGAAATAATTCTGGCATAATAATATCGGGAATAAGCCAATAACCATTACTTGTAACCATGCGTCCGTCCGAATCAACTTTAAAATTACCGTTACGTGTATAAGCTAAAGACCCGTCGTACATTTGGATTCTGAAAAATCCTTCGCCGGCAATTGCAACATCGGTAGGTACTTCGGTCTGCTGCAATGAGCCTTGCGAAAATATTCTTTGCGTGTCTGCAAGTTTAACGCCATGACCCATTTGAACTCCAACAGGTACTACAGTATCTTCTGTAGCGGGGGTTCCCGCTGTTCTTACAGTTTGATAAATAAGATCTTCAAAATCTGCTCTTTGTCTTTTATAACCATGTGTGTTAACATTCGCAAGATTATTCGAAATTGTATCGATATTAGCCTGCTGTCCAATCATGCCGGAAGCGCCGGTCCATAAACTTCTTACCATATATACCTCTATAAATTAATTTTAACCAAATTTAGCAACTTGATTTATTAAAGTACCCAGCATTGCTTCTTCTGTCTGGATTACTTTTTGATTTGCTTCATAAGCGCGGTTTACTTCGATCATTTGAACCATTTCCACTACAGGATCAACATTTGATGCTTCCAAAAACCCCTGTATAACTTTCGGGCGTAACTCATCAATCATTATATAAGCAGGACCTGACTTATCAGTTGCATGATAAAGGCTGGAACCTTGTTTTTCCAAATATCTTTCAAATTGAAATTCTACAATTTTTAATGTATCTAAAATGATAGGTTCTTCCCAAAGATTTGCTTCTCTTCCTACCATAAGATCAGGATCATCCTGATAAGCGGCATTAATCCATACTCTGCCTTCAGGATCGATTTTAAAATTATTCGCTTTTATATTGATAGGGCCGTTTTCACCGAGAACCGGGAATCCTTCCTTTGTAACAAGATAACCTTCTTTTCCTAGTATAAATGAACCGTTTCTGGTATATCGTTCACCGTACGGGGTAGCAACTGCGAAAAAACCTTGACCGTAAAGCATAAGGTCAAAATCGTTTTCTGTTTCTTTGGGAGCGCCTTGTGTAAAATTTGTAAATAATTCGTTTAATTCAACGCCGGTTCCAATCCTACCCATGATAGGAGCTGCATCCCCGGAACCAAATGGGTGTTTATAAACCCCATCATCCTCAGTCCGGCGCAGAAGTAATTCAGGAAAAGCCTTAAAAGAAGCCACATCCCGTTTATAAGCATCTGTATTTACGTTCGCCAAATTGTTTGCAACAGCATCAAGCCGCCATTGCTGAGCCCTCATTCCGCTGGCTCCGGTATACCATCCTCTAACCATAATTATATTATCGGCGGATTTTTTAGGGAAATTTAGTGACTGTCACCTCTCCAGATTAGCTACCCAATCGCCTCCGCGGCAGTTTTTTAGATAGTTAAGGGCATGAACCTGCCCGACATATTCAAG
The DNA here is from genome assembly GCA_009781475.1 of Treponema sp. Classification (GTDB taxonomy): domain Bacteria; phylum Spirochaetota; class Spirochaetia; order Treponematales; family Breznakiellaceae; genus WQXQ01. The sequence goes on along the minus strand of WQYB01000009.1, from coordinate 44,357 downwards.
ATCGTCTTTGTATACAGGGTCATGCCAGCCTTCAATTTCGATGCTGCCTTTAAATCCAGACATTCTTAAAATAGAAATAATATTAGTCCAGTCACTGTCGCCAAAACCCGGGGTGCGATGCCAGGCAAACGGCTCATGTCCGATTATTCCATTTTCTTCTATTATATCCCAGGCTATTGTGGCATCCTTACCATGGACTGCGAATATTCTCTTTGCCCATTTGCGTAACTGCGGTATAGGATCGATAAGTTGTACCATTTGATGGCAAGGTTCCCATTGCAAACCCAAATTATCAAATGGAACCGCTTCAAACATCATTTCCCAGGCTTTTGGAGAAATGGCAATATTCCAATCGCCGCTTTTCCAGCTGCCGTCCATTGCGCAATTTTCAAAAGCCAATCTTATGTTTTTATCTTTAGCGAGTACTGTAAGCGGTGTAAAAACTTCTTTAAACTTTGGAATGGAATCTTCTATGGATTTTCCTGTAATACGCCCTGTAAAACCGGCTACAATATCCGTGCCAAAAAGATGTGCTGCATTAATCAATTTTTCCCAGCCGGATCTTGTGGAAATATTCATTTGTGAATCCATTAAAGGATTTCCGTAAATGCCTAAACTGGAAATTCCGCAATTTGTACCTTTTAAGATTTCTTTTACATCATTTGCCAATTCTTCTAAATTGCAATCCCCTATGGTTTCCCAAAATGTAATGGAAAATGTTTCAAACTCGTGTTTTACAAGTTTGGGCATTACCTTTTTTACATTACCCGCGCTTATTAATGTACCGATTTTAATTTCATGCATTTTAATACCTCCTAATATTTTCAATTACTGCAAACTTATTTTTCTATCTATAATTGTATCATAAAAGAGCAAACAGCGAACAGTTTTAATTAAGTTATTTTCAGGCAAAATCGCATATCCCCGTGCCGGCTAGAATGGCAGAAATAGAAATAATACACTAAAGCTCGTCCATCGTTCACTTTGTGGTTTAGTGTTTATTACAAGATATTTAATATTTCAATTTTAAAATCGATGGATTATTTTACATGACTGCCTTGAGCGCAGCCACAGACACCGTCAGGGTCTATGCGCTTCTGCCATATTATATATTATTCGGCATTACATTTTCTGTCAGATACTTTTTCTCTTATTTTTTTTATTAAGAAATACAACATAGAAATGTATGCCCAGTGAAATACTTGAGGGGTGTCAGAGGTAAAAATGACATGCATGCATGGTATTTTTGACCTCTGACAGGACCCCCAATAATATTAACAGGCATACATTTCTATAGTATTTAAATTTATTTTATTAAATCATATATTTCAATTATGACAGACTACTTTATTTCTGCCTGCATCCTTTGCAGCATAAAGCGCCTTATCTGCATTTGAAAGAAACGAATTAATGAAATTGTTGAGGGTTGGTATTACAGAATTTACACCGATGCTTATCGTGATTTTAATTTCTGAGCTATCAATACTGGGCATTAGCGTATTTTCTACATTTAATCGAATTCTTTCTGCGATCTCCATCGCGCCGTCTAATGAAGTATTTGGCAAAATTGTTACAAATTCTTCTCCGCCCCAGCGTGCAACAAAGTCCCCCGGACGCTTTAAACTATCTTTGAATATTTCGGCAACTTTTTGCAAAATTATATCACCTTGTAAATGCCCGCATACATCATTAATATTTTTAAACTTATCCAAATCCATTATAAGTAAACTTATTGGAGTCTGTTCCCTTATTGCCAGCTTCCATTCTATTTTTAAACGTTCATCCAAACTGCGGCGGTTAGGCAGATTTGTTAACTGATCTATCATGCTCAAATGCTCAATTGTCCGCAATTGAGTTACTATCTGCATTTGATTGCGCACTCTTAATTTAACAACAATTCTGCTAAAAGGTTTTGTAATATAATCGGCAGCATCCAGCAATAAACCCTTTTCTTCATCTTCGTCGCTGTCAAGACCGGAAATAAAAATAATCGGAGTATTTTGATTTCCTTCGGTTTTTTTTATTTCTGCAAGAGTTTCATACCCGTCCATTTCAGGCATAATAATATCCAGTAATATAAGATCAGGTTTAACTTCTTTAGCTTTAGCGATTGCTTCATTTCCGTTTTTTGCAGTATAAATCAAATAATCCTTTTCAAGAATGTTTGTCAATAACATAATATTCGCATTTTCGTCATCAACAATTAATATAGAATTTTTCTTAGTATCCATAATGTATTTATACCACCCTTTATATTATTGCATGTTTGATGAAAATTCATTCAAAACCATATCCAGCTCAGTTTTTAATGTTTTTAATTGCTCTTCGGTTACTTGATTTTTACCGTCAACTAATCTATTTTCTACAGCGGCAGCCGACTTTTGTAAAATTATTTTACCAATATAAGCGGCATTGGTTTTTAATGAATGAGTTAGTCTTTTAGCAAGAATAATATCTGCTGTTTCCAAAGCTCCGGTAATTTCATCATATATATGACTATTATTCTCAATAAATAAAACTTGAAGCTCTTTTTGAATTTCCCAATCCGATTTTGAAGAGAAACTATCAATACCTTGATTATTATCCATGCCGGTATTTGAAACATTTTGCGGAATAAAATACTTCATAAGACAACGCCATAATTCCTGATTGGTAAAGGGTTTACCGACACAGTCAAACATTCCGCTTTTTTTGTAAATCTCCCTGTCGTTATACATAATATTGGCAGTCATGGCAACAATTGGTACTCCTGTATTTAATTCAGTTATTTTAGAAGCCGCTTCAAGACCGTCCATTTCAGGCATATGAATATCCATAAAAACAAGATCGAATTGCTTTTCGTTTTTATCAAGCCGGCTTTTTACCATTTCATAACCTATTTTACCATTATCAGCAATAACGGCTTTAAACCCTACTCTGGTCAGATGATCGAAGATAACCTGTTGATTCATAATATTGTCTTCGCATAAAAGAATTTCTCCTTTAAACACAGGTTTATCAAGATCGTTAAACACCAATTTTTTTTCAAACAATTCTTCATTATCTGAATTAATCGTATCAAATACCAGTTCAAAACTTAATTTGCTTCCAATACCGAGTGTACTTTCAATAGAAAGACTGCCGCCCATCAATTCAATAATTTTTTTTGTTATAGCAAGTCCGAGCCCTGTTCCGCCGGATTTGCGTTTTTTTCCTTTTTCTGTCTGTATAATCGGTTGTAAAATATTATTTATCTGTTCATTTGTCATGCCGATGCCTGAATCTTTAATTTCAAAAGTCATTGTAATGGAATTATCGCTCATTTCTTTTAATACAGCATGAAGTTTAACCATACCGTTATTCGTAAACTTAACCGCATTGGATAAAAGATTTACAAGAACCTGACGCAATCTTACAGGATCGCCCAGCGGAGTTTTTCCTAAACCGGGTTCAGCATAAAAATATAAAAAAAGCCCTTTTTCTGCGGCTTTTGGCATAATTAAAGTACGGCAGTTGGACAATAATTCATGCATATCAAAAGGAATATTTCCTATATTCATTCTGCCGGATTCAACCATGGAAATATCAAGGATATCATTAATAATTTGTAATAGCCACTGCGCGTTTATTTTTATTTTGTTAAGATAATCCCTGTTTTTAAGCGATACTTCATTATCAAGCGCAAGTTCGGAAAAACCTACAATACTGTTCATTGGTGTTCTTATTTCGCGGCTTATCATCGCAAGAAAATCTGATTTTGTATCAGAGACGGCTTCGGCATTTTTCCGCAATTTGTCAGCTTCAATAAATTTTCTTCTTAAAACAAAAGCGGCAATTAAAATTATAATTATATTAATTATTAAAATAATAATTCCAATTAATATTTTCCAATTAATAAAATTTTCGTACATTTATTAACCTATTAATTTTTTACGATACCGGGCAGCATCCATTCTTTTAGAACTTCATCCAGTTCATGAAGACCGATAGGTTTGGAAACAAAACCGTTAAACCCATTATTTAAAAACATTTCCTTAACGCCTGATACTGCATTTGCAGTAAGCGCTATTATCGGCAGCTTATCGTATCCCAATTTTCTGATTTCTTTTGTAGTTTCAATACCATCCATTAACGGCATTATATGATCCATAAAAACAATATCGTATTTTTCTTTTTTAATACTTTCTATTGCCTCAGCACCGCTGGACGCAAGATCAATTTCCAATCCATAAGGTAAAAGCATTTCTTTCGCTACATAAAGATTAATATCTACATCATCAACTATTAATACTTTTCCCGGACGAATATGTTCACGCACAATATGAGTCTTTTTTGCTTTTTCATCATAATTTGAACGGAACTCATGCAGCTTTTCTGCCGCTTCTTTTCCCAATTCGGGAGCTCCGTCTTTTCCCTGTATAAGGCGAACTGTAAATAAAGATCCTTTACCGGGTTCGCTTTTTGCATGAATATCACCGTTCATCATGTTGATTAGATTATGAAGAATACTCATTCCCAAACCTGTACCTTCGATATCTTTATTTGATTCCAGATTAAAACGGGAATATTCGTCAAATAACTTACTTACCTGTTCTTCTGTCATTCCCTGACCTGTATCACGGACATTTATAATAAGAGTTACAGGATCATTATGGCTGTTATCATCTGAATGATCGGTTAATATACCGTCTTTACAGGAAATAGAAAGTTCAACTTCGCCCGAAGATGTATATTTAAACGCATTGGATAAAAGGTTATTCAATATTTGTTTTATGCGGATTTCATCTCCTATAAGCATCGAAGGGATCTTTTCATCTACATTAAGTATAAATTCAATAGGTTTATTTTCATATTTGATTAGATTTAGGAAAATGGCATCATTAATCATGCTCGCTACATTATATTTTTCACAAAGTAATTCAAGTTTTCCGGCTTCAATTTTGGACATATCAAGAATGTCATTGATTATGCCAAGCAGTAAATCACCTGAATTAAATATTCTTGTAAATGAATCTTTAATTTCGTTGGTATGGGTTTCGTTTTGCAATTGAATAACAGAAATTCCCAATATTGCATTTAATGGAGTGCGAATCTCATGGCTCATTTTTGCCAAAAAGGCGGATTTACTGCGGTTTGCGGATTCTGCGGCTACAACTGCCGATTTTAATTGGATTTGATTACGTACCCTTAATTTTACAATCGAATTGCTGAAAGGTTTCGTTATGTAATCAGCAGCTTCAAGAGCCAGTCCTTTTTCTTCATGTTCATCACTATCAAGCCCCGTAATAAATATAACCGGTGTTTTTTGGAGTTCCTTACAGCTTTTAATTTCTGCCAATGTTTGATACCCATCCATTTCTGGCATGAGAATATCCAGTAATATTAAATCCGGTGAATAGGCTTTAGCCTTTTCGATTGCGTTTCTGCCGTTTGTTGCTGTTATAATAGAATATTCTGAGCTCAATATATTTGTTAGAACCTTAAGATTCAACTTTTCATCATCAACAATTAACAGTTTATATTTATTTATTTCTTCCATTTCATTAATATTCTACAATAAAATGCAGCTTTTGGCGATAGTTTTATAATATAATTCAAAAAAGTGACTGACACCATGTGAAAGCCCGCAGATTTACGCAGATTTTCATATAAGAATTGAAAAAATTTAAAATATTTTCATTTTCAGTCATGCAAAACAGCTAGTTTGCGCCATATATAAGTATCTTTTATTTTTCGGGGAAACCCTGTTTATGGAGGTTCAAATATGGATGATCTTAATACAATACCTATTCAAAACTTAATTTACGAAATTCGAGGTCATAAAGTGATGTTAGACAGCGATTTAGCAAGGCTTTATGAAATTGAAACAAAAGCGTTAAATAGAGCTGTAAAGAGAAACATAGAGCGCTTTCCTAATTTCTTCATGTTTCAATTATCAGAAGAGGAATTTTATTCTTTGAGGTACCAAATTGGCACCTCAAACGAAAAAAAAGGCGGGCGGCGTTATTTCCCTTATGTTTTTACTGAACATGGTGTTCTTATGCTTTCAAGTGTCTTAAACAGTAAAAAAGCTATAAGTGTAAATATCGAAATAATGGTAGCTTTTATTAAGATGCGCCAATATGTATTATCACAAGGCGGTACAAGTGAGCAAATTGCTGAATTGCGAAAACTTCTCATGCTCTATATTGAAACAAATGATAAACGTGTAAATGACATTATTATTGCTTTAAACAACCTTATTGAAAAACCTAAGGAAACTAAAAAAATCGGGTTTTAAGCCACAGGTTTGTGTTTCTTAAAATATAAAAAAAACCCGGCATACGCCGGGCTTTATAAAAAAATATTTTTCTATAAGTACCAAAACCCCAAATTACATAACAGGGCTGGCTGGTGCAGCTTTTTTAACTGCCGGTTTTTTCGCGGCTGGTTTTTTTGCTGCTTTCTTTGCGGCTGGTTTTTTTGCTGCTTTCTTTTTTGCTGCCGGTTTTTTTACGGCTTTTTTAGCGCCAGCTTTCTTCGCTCCAGCTTTTTTTGCCGGTTTTTTTACGGCTTTTTTCGCTGGTTTTTTTACGGCTTTTTTCGCTGGTTTTTTTACAGCTTTTTTCGCCGGTTTTTTTACGGCCTTTTTCGCCGGTTTCTTTACGGCTTTTTTCGCCGCAGGTTTCTTTGCAGATGTTACTGCCATCTTCTTATCCCCCTTAGAAGGTTTTTTACTGCCCTTCACCTTGGCAGTGGCGGGTTTCCCAGGCTTCGCTGCGTCCCCTCCCTTTATGTTCTTTCCGGTATTTTTGATAACAGCCTGCGCTCCGGCAAGGCGTGCTAACGGAACCCGGAAGGGTGAACATGATACATAGCTAAATCCGGCTCTATAACAGAATTCTATAGATGCAGGATCGCCGCCGTGTTCTCCGCAGATCCCAATTTTGAGATCCGGTTTTTTCATTCGTCCTTCTCCAATCGCGTGTTCTATAAGACCGCCGACTCCATTTTGGTCGATTGTCTGGAACGGTTCGTCGTCAAGAATGCCTTTTTCCAAATAAATGGGCAGGAATGATGCGACGTCGTCGCGGCTGAAGCCGAATGTCATTTGTGTAAGGTCGTTTGTTCCAAAGCTGAAGAAATCCGCATAATCGGCAACAGTGCCGGCGCGGATTGCAGCTCTAGGAACTTCTATCATAGTACCGATTGTTACAGGTACATTTACGCCGGCTGCTTTAAATACTCTTTCAAGTACTTTTTCTGCATTCGGGCGCAGGAATTTAAGTTCTCTTGGTGTTACAATAAGCGGAATCATAATTTCGGGGTGTACCGGTATTTTCTGTTTTGCACATTCCGCTGCGGCTAAAGCGATTGCTTCAACCTGCATATCGTAAATTTCGGGGTATGTAATTGCCAAACGGCAGCCGCGATGACCTAACATCGGGTTGCTTTCAACAAGAGTGCCTATCTTTGTATTTAATTTGTTTACATCCATACCTATGTGAGAAGCAAGTTCTGCAACTTCTTCCTGTGAATGGGGAACAAATTCATGCAACGGCGGGTCTAAAAGCCTGATTGTTACAGGGCGGCCGTCCATTGCTTTGAAAATACCAAAGAAATCTTTCTGTTGTAATGGAAGAATCTTCTTTAATTGTTCTTTTCTTTCTTCTTCCGTTTCTGACAGGATCATCGCGCGGAAATGAACAAGTTTTTCTTTTTCAAAGAACATGTGTTCTGTGCGGCAAAGACCGATACCCTGAGCGCCGAAATCGAACGCGCGTTTTGCATCTTCTGGCTGGTCAGCGTTAGTTCTGACATCAAAACCTTTAATTCTTCCGCGAACTGCGCCTTTTCTGACATCATCGCACCATTTAAGGAAGGTTTCCATTTCTTTGGAAATAGCAGGAGCTACAAGCGGCATTTTTCCTTCATATACTTCGCCGGAAGAGCCGTCGATTGTAATCCAATCGCCTTCTTTAAAGGTTTTTCCGCCGATATCTACAGTACCATCACCCATTAATAGAACATTCTTTGCGCCAACGATACATGGAGTTCCCATTCCGCGGGCAACAACAGCAGCGTGAGATGTCATGCCGCCTGTTGATGTAAGAATACCCTGCGCTACAACCATTCCGCCGATATCTTCGGGGCTGGTTTCTTTGCGCACCATCATTACTTTTTCGCCTCTTGCATGCCAGCTTTCTGCTTCTTTTGCTGTGTAAACAATTCTTCCTGATGCAGCGCCCGGAGATGCGTTTAATCCTTTTGTAAGAACTTTTGCTTCTTTTTGAGCTTTAACATCGATCATTGGATGCAATAATTGATCAAGGTGACCGGGTGTTACACGCATAATTGCGGCATTTTTATCGATTAAACCTTCATTTACCATATCAATGGCGCATTTTACTGCCGCAGTACCTGCGCGTTTGCCGTTTCTGGTTTGCAGAATGTAAAGAATTCCCTGTTGTACAGTGAATTCCATGTCTTGCATGTCTTTAAAATGTTTTTCTAATCTGTTTTTTATTCCGATTAACTGTTTATAGATGGCAGGATTCTTTTTTTCAAGTGTAGAAATTCTTTCCGGTGTTCTGATACCTGCAACAACGTCTTCACCTTGTGCGTTCATCAAATATTCGCCGTAGAATTCATTTACACCAGTTGATGGATCGCGGCTGAAACATACGCCGGTTCCCGAATCATCACCGAAGTTTCCATATACCATCGATTGAACGTTAACTGCAGTACCTTTAAGACCTTTAATATTTTCGATCTGGCGGTATTTAACAGCTCTTTCATTCATCCATGAACCGAAAACTGCGTTAATAGATCCCCACAATTGATCCATTGGATTTTGCGGAAAGTCTTTACCTGAATGTTTTTTTACGATTTTTTTATATTCATCAACAAGTTTTTCAAGATCGGATGCAGTAAGGTCAGTATCTAATTCAATATTTTTATTTTTTTTGGCGGATGAAAGGGCTTCTTCAAAATGATCGTGGTCAACACCCATTACAACATCGCCGTACATTTGAATGAAACGTCTGTAAGCGTCCCATGCAAATCTTGGATTTTTTGTTTTATTGGAAAGTCCGACAACTGCTTTATCACTCATACCAAGATTAAGGATTGTATCCATCATACCAGGTAATGATGCAGCAGCACCTGAACGGACAGAAACTAAAAGAGGATCGTTAGGATCGCCAAGTTTCTTTTTCATTGTAGCTTCAAGTTTTTTAAGTCCAGCTTCAACTTCTTCTTTAAGTCCCGCAGGATACTTATTTTTATTTTCATAATAGGCAGCGCATACATCTGTAGAAATTGTAAAACCTGGCGGAACCGGAATTCCCAGATTAGTCATCTCTGCAAGATTGGCTCCTTTGCCGCCCAATACTAATCTCATCTTTGCATCTCCTTCAGCTTTACCGTTGCCGAAGAAGTAAACATTTTTTTGTTTAGCCATTAACATCCTCCATAATGAAACTATAGCATCTTTTATTTTTTTGATCAAGTCATTATTATAAATATTATGAACTATTTTGATCTTCCTGTCTACAAAAATCAAGAAAAAATTTTATCTGCGCTGAAAAAAAATCAAGCGCTTGTTGTTGAAAGTCCGACAGGTTCTGGCAAAACAACACAGCTTCCTGTCATTTTATATGAAGCAGGATATGCAGCAAGCGGAATAATCGGAATTACACAGCCAAGACGCATCGCAGCAGTGTCAGTAAGTGAATTTATCGCCCGTCAGCAAGGAACATCAATACCAGGACTCATCGGATACAAGATGAGATTCGCAGATCAAACCAATCATGAAACAAAAATAAAAATAATGACCGATGGAATTCTGCTTCAGGAGATGAAACTTGATCCCTGGCTGTCAAAATATAGTCTTTTAGTCGTTGATGAAGCGCATGAACGCAGTTTAAACATCGATTTTATTCTTGGATTATTAAAAAGAGTGCTGGAAAGCCGAAGTGATTTTAAAGTAATAATCTCATCAGCGACAATTAACGCAGAAATTTTTTCGGAATATTTTAATAATTGCCCGATTGTAAAGATAGAAGCACAGCGTTTTCCTGTTACATTAGTTTATGACGCTAATATAAGCACCGCGTGGAGCGGTGTGGATGAAAAAAATCAACACAGCGTGGCGCACAATAAAGTAAAACAAGATAATAAAATGCGCGAAAGCTTTAGCTTGAGCAGTGCGCCCAGTAAAAATTTCACGAATTTAAGCACAGAAGAAGCGATTTTGATGAAAATAGAGGCAATTATCACTCGTTTTATCAATGAAAAGCGAGAGGGTGATATTTTAGTATTTCTTTCAGGCGAAAAAATGATCAAAGACTGCATGAACCGGCTTACATTTTGTTCTGTTGGAAAATTTTTACATCTTGTTCCTCTGTATGGAAGATTAGGAAAGGAAGAACAGGAAAAAGTCTTTGAAAATGCTCCAAAAGGCAAAACAAAAGTAGTTATTTCAACAAATATCGCAGAAACATCGGTAACAATCGATGGAATTACAGCAGTAATCGATTGCGGTTTGGCAAAATTAAACTGGTATAACCCAAGAACATATACATCAAGCCTGATTGAATCGCCGATTTCAATTGCATCAGCGAATCAACGCAAAGGAAGAGCGGGAAGAACGCGCGAAGGAACTTGTTACAGGCTTTATTCACGAAAAGATTTTGAAAATAGATCACTTTACACCACAGAAGAAATTTTCCGCACAGATTTATCGGAAGTAATTTTGCGAATGGCTGATCTTGGCATTACTGATTTTGAAAACTTCGATTTTCTTGCAGCGCCGGAAAAAGAAGGATTGATCGGCGGAATTGAAACATTAAAACTGCTTGATGCGCTTGAAAATGATCGAAGTTTATCAAATACCGGCAAATTAATGACAGAATTTCCTCTTGCACCTCGTCAATCACGTATAATTGCAGAAGCAATACTAAAATATCCCGATGTAATACGGGAAACTATCATCGCTGCGGCATTTTTATCAACACAAAGTCCATATATACTGCCGCCGGGAGAAGAAACAGATGCAAGACAGGCTCATCATCGCTTTCGTGATGATAACGGTGATTTTGTTTCGTATCTAAAACTTTTTAAATCATACAATGATTCAACAAATAAATATAAATTCTGCGAAAAAAACTATCTTGACGAGCGCGCGATGGCAGAAATTGTAAATGTAACAGCACAATTGGAAGAAATTCTCGCTGCGATGAAGATTCCTGTTCATTATCGCTCTCAATCAATGTCTGAAAACGAAATAAATGATTATTTATGCTGCATTGGACGCGGAATGATACAATTTGTCTGCGTAAAAGAAAAAACACGCGAGGCAAGAGGAAAAAACACCTCATATCGCAGTTTAACTGCCGAAAAAATAATAATTCATCCGGGATCTGTAATGTTTCGCACTGATCCGCAGTTTATTGTCGCAGGAGAAGTTGTTCGCACGTCAAGAATGTACGCGATGTCGGTTTCTCCGCTGTCAAAAACAGTTTTACATCGAATTGGATTGGGGAATTCTCCGCAATTTTTCGCACGGGGGCACGGAGACACGGAGGAAAGAAAAGAAAAAAGAGGAAAGAGAGAGGTAAATGAAAAGAAGAATGAGATTTTTAGAGAGATAAAAGAGAAAAATAATAAAAGAGAAAGAGATTTTACCAATAATATAAAAATTTCCGGTGAAATATTCGAAATAATCACAGTTAAAGGAAAGAAAACAGTTATTCTTCCGTGGGAAAAACTAAAATTAATCAAAGAAAAAATTTCTTCTGATGTATATTACAAAGGAATTAAAGGAAAAATAATTGTAAAAAATCAATTTAACCTTCTTGCCGGAGAAAAACTTGATTTAATTTTATCTTTAGCTCCAACTTTGGATATAGACGGTGTTTTTTCCCGCAAATGGTCCCAAAAAGATAATTTTAACTCACATACAAACTTGTCTGCATTATTAATTCATCTTGATAATCTTGCAAAACCTGTTATATGGAAAAAAAATAACAAAGACCTTGGTTTTTTAGGACTTTTTACGGATGGCACTGGAAATTATTGGCTACGTGTTTCAAGAGGTTTCCATACAAGCCTTAATGAAAGTATTTCCAGCCTTGAAACACTAATTGATGAGTTTGAACCGTCAGTTCATGGGGAAAAAATCGATATCGAACAGAAACATATCATTAATCAATGTTACAGAAGGCTTTCTGATTATTTAAGTTAGTGCAAAAATAATTCCTGTTATACCTGTAATACCCTTGTTAAAAGATAAAAAAAGAATTAAAATGTGGGAAATTAAATCTTTTAAGGAGAATTTCGTTATGGAAGCAAATGAAGGGAACGTATGGCAATATTTTGCCGGCGCTGTTGAAAAAAAGTTCACCTGTTTTACAGGCAGAGCAAGACGTAAGGAATTTTGGTTTTTTATGCTGTTTTATGCGTGTTTTACATTAGGTCCTCTGGTTATTCAGGGAATCTGTAACGCATTTATTTTAGCATTTGCAGCTATTATCTATGCAGCTGGCATAAGTTTTATTAATTTTTCATACTTAAGTTTAACTTCAATATCAATGATTGCTATCGCTGTTTTATTCCTGCCTGCACTTGGCGTTTCTATTCGCCGCGCTCATGATACCGGAAAATGCGGATGGTTTGTTTTGATCCCTGTTTATGGTCTTATAATCATGTTCTTTGAAGGAGATAAACAGTCAAATAAATACGGAAATGATCCAAAAGCGTAATTAATTCTTTCAATAATCGGCAGCATCATTTGATGATGCCGATTATCCCGCAAATAATGGTTTTTCATAAAAATAAATAACTACAACTTGATTTTTCTCTTATTTTTACCTACCCTATAAACATGGTATTCACTTTTTACAATACTCTTGGACGTGAAAAACAGCAATTTAATCCCTTACAGAAACAAAAAGTGGGTTTTTACGGCTGCGGACCGACAGTATACAACTACGCACACATTGGTAATATAAGAGCTTATGTACACCACGATATATTGGTTCGTTCCCTGCGGCGTGCCGGTTTTGATGTAAACCATGTTATGAATATAACCGACGTGGGGCATCTTTCAAACGATAACGATGACGGCGAAGATAAAATGGTAAAAAGCGCCGAAGAACGGGGAAAAAGCGTTTTAGAAATAGCGGATTTTTATACCGAGGCGTTTTTTAAAGACATTGACAGAATGAATATCACACGCCCCACTGTAGTTTGCAAAGCTACAGAACATATCAGCGAAATGATCACTTTAATAGAAAGAATCGAAAAAAACGGCTTTACATACCTTACAGGCGGAAATCTTTACTTTGATATATCAAAATTTCCTTCTTACGGCGATTTAGCTCTTCTAAAACTGGATGATTTAAAAGCCGGAGCCAGAATCGAACAGGACGAAAATAAGCGAAACCCGGGCGATTTTGTGCTTTGGTTTACAAAAAGCAAGTTTGAAAACCAGGCTCTTACCTGGGATAGTCCCTGGGGAAGGGGTTATCCCGGCTGGCATATCGAATGTTCTGCCATGAGCATAAAATACCTTGGTGAACAGTTTGATATTCACGCAGGCGGCATCGACCATATTCCGATTCATCACACCAACGAAATCGCTCAAAGCGAGGCTGCCACAGGTCTAAAACCCTGGGTAAAATACTGGCTTCACAATGAATTTTTGGTTTTGGATAAGGGTAAAATGTCAAAATCGGCAGGAGGTTTCCTTACCTTACAAAGCCTTATAGATGAAGGTTTTGATCCTCTTGATTACCGTTATTTCCTTTTAAGCGGGCATTACAGAAGTCAATTGCAGTTTTCGTTCGAAAGCCTGCAGGGAGCGAAAAATTCGAGAAAATCATTGCTTAATAAGATAAGATCTCTCGCAGAGAACGCAGAGGCGCAAAGAGAAGATGAAAGAGAAATTATTAACAGATATATAGAAGGGTTTGATAGGGCTATCGAGGATGATTTGAATACGCCGCGGGCGCTGGCTGAAGTTTGGGGGCTTTTAAAGGAAGGACCTGCAACACAGGATACCCTTGCAGCTGTTTTTGATATGGACAGGGTTTTAGGGTTAGGACTTGAAAATGCAGTAAAAAATGAAAATTCTGACGAAAATTGCAAAAATGTAGAAAATAGCGAATTTCTGTCGGAAATTAATGACCTTATTAATAAGCGAATTAATGCAAAAAAAGCAAAAGACTTTACAACTGCTGATAATATAAGACAAAGTCTTAAAAATCGTGGTATAATACTGGAAGACGGACCTTCAGGAACTACCTGGCGGCGCATGTAACAATTGGAGATAAGTTTTGTTTAATAGTATAGAAGAGCAACAGGAAGACAACGCAAACATTGATTCTGCAAAAACGGGTGCTGCCAGTGAATTAAGACCGGTTGATTATAACCGTGAATTCAAGCGCCTTTATGATTCAACCTTCCAGGTTTTGTTCAGAGTAGCTTACAGGGTCACGAACAACAGCGAAGCGGCAGAAGACCTATGTCAGGAAAGTTTTTTTCGTTTATACGAAAAAAATATGGTTTTTCCTAATCCTGAAGAAGCTAAGTATTGGCTAATTCGCGTAGTAAAAAACGCTGCGCTCAATTATGCAAAGAGAAAGGAGCGGGAACGTAAAGCGTATCAGCGCGCTTTCAGAGAAGATCACAGACAGGAGGAGACCGGGGAGGGGTTACTTGTCAAGAAGGAAACGAGCGAAGAAGTTAAAACCGCTCTTGATAAGCTGCCGGAAAATTTACGTATGGTATTGATATTAAAAGAGTATGCAGAAATGAATTATAAAGAAATTGGCAGAGTACTTGGCATAAGCGAAGGAAATGTAAAAGTACGGGTTTTCAGAGCCCGTGAACGGCTTGCCGTATTGCTCGCAGATGCCGAGCAGGCTGCAGCCAAAGGGGGAGCTAATGTGTCCTGATCCTCAACTGCTTTCTATTTACCTCGATGGCGAGCTTCCGTCACCCTGGAAAGAAAAACTTGAAAGCCATTTAAATGAATGCACGGCTTGCAAAGAAAAACTTGAAAGTTTTAAGCAAATTATAAATAAAACATCTTTTGCACAATCTGCTGCCGAAGAAAATGAAATGATGAACGCGGCAAAAGACAGAATTTGGCAGAATCTGCAGACAAGACGGCGCTTCCAGCCCCGTTCAAATAATATCCGCAGGTTTAATACTTCGGGATTAATGCAAAAAAGACTTTCCATCCCCATACCTGTGGCTGCTGCGGCTGCTGTTGTAATAATATTTATGCTGGTATTATGGCCTAGCGGCGGACAAAATAATAACGGAATAGCTTTGCAGCAAATAGTTCCTGAAGGAATTCTTGAAGATAATGATATGCAGGTACTGCCTGTAGCGAATATAGACAGTGTTCTTCAATATTTGTCATCTTCTGACGGATCAGATATTATTATCCTCAGACTGCCTGAAAATAAAGATTTTCACAGAGCCGGCGAACCTGCAATAATCAGGTCGGCTGATTATGTAAAAGATAATTCGGAGCATCAGTCAGGCCGAAGATCAGGAGATCGATCGGGTGAAAGATCAAGCGAAGGCAGCCGCCCAACCAGGAGAAACCAATAGAATGACCAAAAGCATGAATCGATCAAAATATATCATCGGTATTTTTTTCGCTGTTTTTTTTATCCTGACAGCAAGTATTAGCAGCGCTCAAGGCGGAGGTCGTCAAGGAAGCGGTATGCAGCCTTTAGCGATGAATATTAACGCAAGGGTAATGGATGAACAGAACTTACTCATGGATGAATCAGAAACAAGAACAGCAATACCGGGCAGCCCCGTAGGCATAAGACTTGTAGGTTCAAATGTAGTTGTAGTTGTGCAATTTACTCCATTTATACGCAGACAGGGTAATGTGCTTGTCGCTCAGGGACATATATGGATTAATAATCCCGGCGGCGGTGTCAGCTATTATACTTCCATACAAACTATCCCGATGGATTTTAACGAACCGATTTATTTCTTTCCCCTTGGAACATCAAATACATCATTGCAGATAATTCTTACAATAAATCCGAATTCTGCAAATACCACAATAGGAAATGACTAATAAATATTTCCTCATCATTGTATTGGCGGCAGCGCCGGTTTTATTTTTAAATTCATGCGGCTCTGAATCACCTTTAATATCATCGATTGATCCCAAAATCGGCGTAATGGGTGAATTTATAACTTTAACGGGAAGCGGCTTTGGCAATACCCGTGACGATTCATCTTATGTAATGATAGCCGGTATATCACCTACAAATTCTTCTTACAGTTTATGGCAGGATAATTTAATTATTGTCAGAGTTCCCGAGTTAGGTGAATCGGGACTTGTCTACGTGCATGTCAGAGGCAAAAAAAGCAATGGTGTATTATTTACAAATACCGCTTCAGTACCAAGACCTGTTGACGGTGAAAATTTCGGACTTGGACCGAGAATAACTTCTGTTAATCCTCAATCAGGTGCACCGGGATCAATTATAACTATCACCGGAAATAATTTTGGAGTAACACGGGAAAATACGCCGAATTCAGTATCTGGTGTATTTTTTTCATGGGATTTTGAATCAAGTTCATTTAATCCTTTTGCGGTAAATGATCCGGATTTTATCGAAGTATCGGAAATTGAGCTTGGGTATGAATCCTGGAGTTCCAGAGAAATACGTGTCAGACTGCCTGACGGAGCTGTCAGCGGCAGTTTAGAAGTAAGAACCATACATGGAAGATCACGTCCTGTTTATTTTGATATAACAGGAAAACCCGGTACTAAATTTTTTAAAGACAGGCGAATATACACCGTTTCATATTCTGCTGATATTAGAGTTAATGAGGCGACAAGACCCAATACTTTATATTTATGGATGCCAAGACCTATCATCTCTTCTTCTCAGAGAAATGTCCGCCTTATATCACGCAATACTTATCCATTTTTAGAAAATCACAAGGGGGTGAGTTTATATAAACTTGATAATCTTTTGGCCGGCTCATCTCATTCCATAGATAATTCATACAGGGTTGAAGTTTATGCGGTGGAATCAAACATAAACCCGCAGTCCATAAGACAAATTACAACGCCGTTATCTGTCATGTACACACAAAATACCGATTTAATTCCAAGCGATAATCAGCAAATAAGAACTACAGTTAATTCAATAATCGGCAGGGAGCAAAACCCTTATATAAAAACAAGAGTTATATATAACTGGATTATCGAAAATATCCAAATTACAGACACTACGAGCTCTCCTGTAAACCTTGTAACTGCACTTGAACAAAGACGAGCAGATTCATACACAACTATGCTTTTATTTGTAACAATGACCCGTGCTGCAGGAGTGCCTTGTATCCCAATCGCAGGCGTTCTTATAAATCAAACAGGGCATACTACACGTCATTTCTGGGCAGAGTTCTGGATTGACGGTTTTGGCTGGATACCTGTTGATGTTGTCATGGGAGCAGGAGCTTTACAGCATATTTTTCAATCGATGAATATAACTCATGAATGGTATGTAGATTCTCAACAACCGGGTTTTGAAGCTATCTATTATTTTGGAAACTTAGACAATCAGCGTATAGCTTTTTCCAGAGGTGAATATCAGCTTTTTCAAATGGAAAATAGAGGAAGAATAGTTTCTCATCCTCAATCATATTCACTTCAAAATATTTGGGAAGAAGCCGCAGGCGGTCTTGAATCCTATACCAGTTTATGGGGTGATATAATTATAAGCGGCACTTACGCGCAGTAAAATAAAAAGGAGTAAATATGGTAACCGTAATTTCTCTGGGCGGATCAATCGTAGCGCCTGATAAAGTTGATATTGAATATCTTAAAAAATTTGTTGAGTTAATCCGTTCATTTATAGAATCAGATTGCGGCAGACATTTTATTTTTGTAGTCGGCGGCGGAGGTCCTGCACGTCATTATCAAAATGCGTACCGGGAAATATCAGCTAACAGTATTGATTTAAATGCGGACTGGATAGGAATAATGGCAACAAGATTAAACGCTCAGTTAATAAAAGCTCTTATGTGCAAATGGTGCAATCAGGAAGTTGTAACAAATCCGACAGAAGTACAGCCGCTTACAGGTCATGTGCTTGTAGCTGCAGGCTGGAAACCGGGTTTTTCTACCGATTATGATGCTGTGCTTCTTGCAGAACGTTTCGGAGCTGACATGGTAATTAATTTATCCAATATAGAAAAAGTATATACAGCGGATCCTAAAATCGATCCCAATGCCAAACCAATAGACAATATTAAATGGGCAGATTTCCGTTTAATTGTAGGTGATGAATGGGTTCCGGGAAAAAACGTTCCCTTTGATCCGATAGCAAGCCGCCATGCAGAAAAAATAGGGCTAAAAGTAATCTGCGCAGGCGGAAGAGATTTGGAAAATTTAAAAAAGATATTAAACGGCGAAGAATATACAGGCACTACGATAAACGCTAACGGTTAATATTAACGGTTACTTTTACTTCCATAACTCTTTGTTTTACAACTTTTAATACAATAATAGTTAAATTATTCCATGTTAAAATTTCAAAAGCACGGGGAAGTCTTCCAAGACTTTCCATTATCCAGTTTGCTATTGTCGTATCAGGAATTTCAAAATCATCACTTTTTTTATTATCTTCATCCTGAAAAATCGTTTCCAGCATGTCAGAAAAGTTCAGGCTTCCAAGGACTGTAAAACTACCGTCTATTTCTTTTTTTACCGGTTCAACAACTTCATCATGTTCATCCCAGATTTCACCTACCAGTTCTTCCAAAATATCTTCTATTGATACAATTCCCAAAGTGCCGCCGTATTCGTCCACCACTACTGCCATGTGAGCCTGTTTTTTCTGTAATGTTCTAAGAAGTTTCTCCGCTTTGATTGTCTTTGTAACAAATACAACGGGAGTAAGAATTTGCGCCGGTGTTTTTAATCCTTTCATTACTTCATGATAAAAATCTTTTAAAATAATAATACCTGTAATATTGTCAATTGAATCACGGTAAACAGGAAGGCGGGAAAATCCTGTTTCTATGAATTTTCTGTCAATTTCATCAACAGAAGCAGAATCCGGTATTGCCGCAACATCAATACGGGGAGTAAATATTTCCGAAACTTTAAGATCATCAAATCCGATTACCTGCTTGATCATCTGCTCTTCCTGGATATTTATAACTCCTTCCTGCCTAACTTCTTCTACATAGGTTAAAAGTTCATCTTCGGTTGTTGAAAGATTTACTTTTACAGGAAATATCTTCATAAGTATTTTTTTCCATCCGCTCATCAATAAATTAACAGGGGTAAGCAAAAAAACAAAGAAACGTAAAAGAGGTGCGTTTCTTAGAGCTGTTAACTCCGGTGTTTCTTTTGCCAGCGCTTTTGGAGAAATATCACCGAAAATTAAAAGCAGGGTTGTCATAACTAAAGTAGCAATAGTTACTCCTTTAGCTCCGAACAAACCGATAAAAAGAGCTGTTGCCAATGCGGATGCAGTAATATTTACAATATTGTTTCCGATTAAAACTGTAGAAAGAATTTTGTCATAGACTTCGATCATTTTTAAGGCAAGGCGTGCACGTTTGCTTTTTACCGCAAGACTTTTAAGTTTAATCCGGTTTAATGACGAAAAAGCCATTTCGCAAGCGGAAAAAAAAGCGGAAAAACATAACAAAACAAAAAGCGAGATTACAAGAATTATATAATATGAGTCCACTGCTTGCAGTGATGAGTCTTCCATATTAAGAGGCGCCGATCAGAATCGAACTGATGCATCGCGATTTTGCAGACCGCTCCCTTACCGCTTGGGTACGGCGCCATATAATTACAGTAAATAAAGAAGGAAATAATGTCAACTGTTCATTTATAGCTTGTCCAACGATAAAATTATATTGAAAGGCGAGCTGCGAAAAGCCTTTTGGCTCCGGATGGCAGAAATTTCGAAATTCCTTTATGGCTCCTCCAGCAATTCGTTGTGGTTTATTGTTTTATGATTTTTTTTTAATATTTCAATTTCGATGAGTGCTGGATAAACTTACATATCTATTATGAAAAACTGCCATATTTCGCCTGCAAGTCTTTCCGCTGCTCGCCTTATGCAATTATTATCAATACAAAAATACCATTTCTTTTTACAGGCGGAGCAGGTGCTGGACAGAAAAACATTTCTGGAGCTCCCTGCGGCAGGAGACATGTAAACAGGCAACGAAAATTAGAGAAAATAAAAGTCCAGCGTCTAAAATGTATAATGATTTTTTGGTTTAATAAATAATTTTCATTTTGGACGCTGGATGGCTCCGAAAGCAGGTTCTTCCAGCGTTTTTCTGAACAGCAGCATGCGCCGCTTGTATTATTCAAGTGATGAACGAGTCGGCACGATGTTTTGCGCACCTGTCTTTCAATTTAATTTAACGGGTTCCAGGACGGCAGATAACCATCGTCATCATCATTTCCGGGTGTAAACGGCACTGGTGTATCCGGAATATCAATAGGATTAGAAGTTGTATTACGGCCGCCTGACGGTGTTCTGTTATTTGGAGCCGGATCCGAAAATAAAGTAGGATCTAGTGTAATTCTTCCAATATCGTCAAGATCTCTTATATTAATGTTAATAGTAGGATCTCCTTGAATTCTTCTTCCTGCATCAAATTGATCTACTCTTCCGTGGTCTACACAATAACTTGCAGGAATGGTTCCGGCAAGGAATGTTAAATAAATTCTTCCATCAACACAGGCTTCTGTCGGTAAGAGTCCGGATACTCTGCAAACAACTGCATCAACAACTCCTGTAGGTCTTACAAAGTTTCTTTGAGGAAGTCCTCTGTGGATTTCACTCATATAATCACCCCAAACAGGTCCTCCCAATTGAGCACCTGTTTGATGAGTTCCCAATGAGTTTCCGGGTCTGTCAAATCCGAACCATATCGCAGTCGTATAATAAGGAGTGTACCCTACTACCCAGGCATCTGCCCAGTTTTGCGTGGTTCCGGTTTTACCTCCGACAGGCATTCTATATGTTCTGCCTTCGGCATCCCTATATGTAAATTTAGATCCTGCTCCAGTACCCAGAGCGAGAGTACCTGCAGTTACTCCGAACTCTAAAAGCCTTGTCATAACAAAAGCGTTTTGAGGTGTAACAATCTGACCGTTATTCGCCAATCGTCTTTGCGCCTGCCTTACTTCTCTTTCATTATCGTAAATGACTCTTCCGTTACGATCTTGAATTTCACGAATGGCTATGGGAGTAACAACACGTCCTTGATTTGCAAAAACTGCAAACGCCCGCGCCATTTGTAAAGGTGATACAGAACTGATACCAAGTCCAAGAGGGTAAAGTCTGGGGAAATTGCGTCTTATTTGCGCAGGTTCTGTAAAATCCAAAAGAGCTGCTGATCTGTTTATTGCAGCATCAAAACCAATTTGTTCCAAAATATGTAAAGACGGTATATTTAATGAAAGTGACAGTACATTATAAAGTAAAACAGGTCCTCTCCAGGCTCCGCCGTAGTTTTGCGGGAAATAAGGGGTTCCGTCTTCGTTGTAAAATACCATCGGACTGTCATAAATCATGGATGCCATAGTAAATTTTCTGCTGTCTATGGCGGCAGAATAATAAAGAGGTTTAAAAGCAGAACCGGGCTGAACACTAGCCTGAGTTGCCCGGATAAGCTGATTTGATTCATCAAATTTTGAACCGCCTACTATAGCGGTTATATAACCTGTATCATTTTCTATAGTAATTAGAGCGCCTTCTACTACATTTTGCTCGGTATTTTCCCTAATCCACGCAAAACCGGGATCAGTAATTGTTTTTGCTTCATCAATTCCAAAAGCTAAAACCATTAAATCAATTACAGGGTTAACTGTTCTTGAATATCTGGAAATTGTTCTTGTTTGGTGCTGCCCGGAAGATGCAGCACGAATTTCACCCAGGTCAAAAGTTAGAGTTAATAGATCTATCAAAGGCAGAGAGCCGCGGATTGCTACGTTATTACTTCTTCTGTTTAATGCGGCATATTCTCTGTTGCCTATTTCCAATCCCCTTGCCATATATCTTTCGGCGGCTTCCTGATGCGCAAGATTAAGGGTTGTATGCACTATATAACCATCACGAAAATAATCTCTGGTTCCATACAACTGTCTGTCAAGTTCACGGCGTACATATTCGCTGAACCAGGGCGCTTTGTCTTCACGGGTTAAATAAACAGACAAAGCAGGCCGTGTATAATCAAAATTATCCCAATATTCGTTAAAAGAAGCATCCGCTTCCTCTCTGGTGGTATAACCAAGTTGAATCATACGATCCATTAAAGGCTGCTGCCTGTCCCTGACTAAATTCGGATTTTTTATTGGGTCAAAAAGACTTGGAGCTGAAAGAAGAATTGCAAGAATTGTACTTTCTGCCAAAGTAACATCACTTGCGCTTTTAAAAAAGAAGTATTTACTGGCAGTTTCAACACCGTAAGCACCGGGACCCATAGGCATATAATTTATATAAATTTCAAGAATTTCGTTTTTGGTATATCTGCGTTCCATTTGCAGAGCCCACCATAATTCTTTTAATTTTCTTTTTATTGTTCTTTCAGTTCTATCGGTATATAAAGTACCTGCTACCTGCTGGGTAATTGTAGAGCCGCCGCCGGAACGTTTATTGATTATTTGACCCCATGTAGCACGGGCAATAGCTCTGATACTAAAACCCCTATGATTGTAAAAATCCGGGTCTTCGCGAGCTAAAATTGCATGAATTAAATGCTGCGGAACATCGTTTAATGAAACCATCTCTCTTTTTTCATCAGATGCGAATTCAGTAATTAAAATACCGTTTATATCGAGTAACTTTGATGGAAGCGCAGGCGCAAATTCAACAAAATTTTCTTCATTCATGATATTGGATGTCATTGCAATAGAAAGTCCAAGACCAATTCCGATTATTATAACCACAATGATGGTAAAAGCAGCGATTAGTTTTACAACTAAAGAGAGAAAAAAGCCATTTCCGTTATTTTGACCCATGTAAACATCATAATATGGAAGCAATTTTCAGTCAAGTATTCATATAAACAGCATTCTTGCAGCCTCCTTGTTATTTATTATCCCCATTGATAAAGTAAAAATATATGGCAAAACAGCTGTCTCCCTATCGTTTGCGTAAGGCACGTGACGCTTATAACTATTTTAATGTTTTTAACGCTGTCTCCTGGAATTTACTGGTAGGTATAATAATTACACTTTTTGCCCTGCGTTTGGGAGCTACATCAACATATATCGGTCTTATGAGTGCAACCTTTTACATTGCCTTGTTTCTTTTACCGCTAGGAAAAGTTCTAACACGGCGTTTTTCCATAATCGGGATATTCTGTTTCACCTGGATTGTCAGATCAATTTGCATGATTCTGGCTGTAATTGCTCCGTTTTTTGATTATGCAGGGCAAAGAAATACAGCACTTTTACTGATAATGCTTGGAGTTCTGTTTTTTCATCTTTTCCGCGGAATTGGAATGATTGGAAATAATCCTGTTTTAAGTTCTCTGGCATCAGGTCCTGATAAAGGCAGTTATTTAACCCAGCTGCAGATTATTAACAGCGCAATCGGAATGTTCGGAAGTTTTATCATCGCTATGGTGCTTGGAATGGAACCGCCAATTTTTGTTTTTTCCATTCTTTTAAGCCTTGGAGTGATAACAGGAATTATAAGCGGTGCTGTAATACGAAAAGTACCTGAACCCGGCATTGAAGAATCTATTGAAACCGGCGGACGTAAAAAAAAGCTCACTGATATTTTTAAAGACGCTTTATCACAGGATTACTTACGGCATTTTATGTTAATTCTTTTTCTGGTTGTAATGGTTTCAGGCGTTACTCGAACATTTATCGTAGTTTATGCCCGTGAAGTTTTTGAACATAACGATGGTTTAATTTCGCTTTACTCTGTTTTCGGCGGATTTGGTTTTTTGATGGCAGGTATGATTGTAAAATTCCTTGTTGACCGCCTTGGAGCAAAACCGCTTTTTCTTGTCTGTGTGATACTCGGTCTTGTAAGTTTAATTTTTTTAGTATTTTTTCCTTACTCTGCAATAGAAAACATGACAGGCTCCATTTTATTTATGGTCTTTTTGTTTTTCATGCTGCATTTCGGTTTTTTGGGTTCGGAAGGTATTGCGCAGACATATTTTCTTGCCTTAATTCCGCCGCAAAAAGCTCTGGATATGGGCATTCTTTATTTTTTTATATTCGGCATTGCAGGAGCCGGCGGAACATTTGCCGCAGGACTTTTTATTGATTTTTTTCTTTTGATTGGGGTTTCTCCTTTTACTTCATTTAAAATTCTTTTTATCATAATGATTTTACTTACTGTTATTGCACTTGCAAGACAAAGTACAATGAAATCGTTGGGATCTCTTTCCTTAAAAGGCGCACTTGATGTCATTTTTTCTGTCAGAGACCTTCGGGCAATAAGCCTTTTGGATAAATTAAACAAAGCCCAGGATTCAGATGAAGAAAACCTTTTACTCGGTGCGTTACACGACACTCCATCCCATCTTGCGATTGACGGGCTTTTGGAACGGGTTAGATCGCCTCGTCTTGCTACACGGCTGGAAGCGATAAGAGCATTGGAAAAATTGCATGTACTCGGAAAAAATGCAGAAAAAGCATTGCTGGAAGATGTAACAAACAATCTTTTTACTACAGCATATATTTCCGCGCGTATTCTGGGAAAACATAACTGTAAAGATGCCATCCCGAAACTGCGCGAGCTTGCCTCTTGCGGCGATTATATGCTGGCAGGCGAATCGATAATTTCTCTTTCAAAAATGAAAGATGAAGAGTTTCGCCCTGAAATAGAAAAAATAATTTTAGATACTCAAAACCCCAGGTTAAAAATTATGGGAGCCGAGGCTTTAGGATTTTACCGTAACGCAGATTCCCTTTTATGTCTTTTGGAAATTTTAAGAAGAGCAGATCCTCATTTGTATCTAAGAGACGAAGCAATTCTTGCAATGGCTGCAATACTTGGAACGCAGCGGCAATTTTATTCTGTACATATTAAATATGTCGCAAATAATTCTTTAGCAAATACTCTTTGTTTTGACGAAACAGAAGCGGCATTGGAATATTGTAAATCGATTATAGGAAACAGGAAAAACAAGAAAATAAATCCTGAGCTAACATCTCATATTGATAATTTTCATAATGCTGTAACAGAATACCTGGAAAAGCAAAACGGTCTGCCTTTTTCAAACTGGATTTTAGAACTTCCCGAGCCAAAACATAAACTTTTAAGACATAAGATAGAAGGTCTTACTCACGATGAATCTTCAAAAAACCCGGGTGTAATAAAAACTGTTCTTTCGCAGGCAATTTTGGATGAAGAGCTTTCCACATATAATTGCCTGCGTTTATTAATTATACATTGGGCTGCGCAGCAGCTTCGTATCTGGGCTATCAGGGTAAAATAAGGAGTTGTTATGAATGCTGCAGAAAAACTCGGCAATGAACCTGTCGGTAAATTACTTTTAAAATATTCCATTCCGGCAATTACAGGTATGGTAGTTAATGCTCTTTATAATTTTGTAGACAGAATTTTTGTAGGTCATGCTGTCAGCGAAACTGCCCTCGGCGGAATTGCTCTTATTATGCCTTTAATGACCGTCGGAATGGCATTTGCGATGCTCTTTGGAATTGGAGCCGCCAATATGATCTCGATGCGTCTTGGACAGGGACGTAAACAGGAAGCGCAAAATGCTCTAAATCATTGTTTCTTTTTATTGATAGGGATCAGCATTTTATTAATTACACTGGGATTAATTTTTTTAGACCAAATAGTTTCGTTTATGGGTGCGGAAAAAGGAAGCGAAGCAATCGGATTTGCAAAAGATTATCTTCGCATAACACTTTTCGGCATTATCTTTTTTATGCTTAGTTTCGGTCTTTCGCATTGTACAAGAGCGCAGGGTTTTCCGAAAATTACGATGATCGGTATGATTCTCGGAGCAGTTTTAAATATTATTTTTGACGCTCTTTTTATTCTCGTCTTTCAATGGGGTGTTGAAGGCGCTGCATGGGCGACTGTTGTTTCACAGTCGATTGTAACTGTATATATTTTATTTTTTGCAATGAGTAAAAAAGCGGTTGTAAAATTTAATCCTTTTGCCCGCTTTAAACCCGATCCGGTAATCATAAAGCAGATAATGGCATTCGGTTCGGCACAATTCCTTTTGCAATTTTTAATGTCTGCGGTGCAATTGTTAAATAACATAAGCATCGGCTGGTACGGAGCTTCTTCGTTAGGTGTAGATAACGGCACTGATATAGCGCTTTCGGGTATGAATATTATAGGCGCTATTTTAATGCTTATTCTTATGCCGGTATTTGGAATTAATCAGGGGGTGCAGCCGATACTCGGTTATAATTACGGAGCAAAAAAGTTTGACCGTGTGAAACGTGCGTACCTTGGCGCTATCGGAGCTGCTACAATAATTTGTTTTACAGGTTTTTTAATCGTGCAAATATTTTCGGTTCAGCTTGTAAAAATATTTACGCCGCAAGGAAGCGAAGCTCTTATGCAGTTTACACCCCGCGCTATGCGTCTTATGATGCTTTTACTGCCTCTTGCAGGTTTTCAAATTGTTTCGACAAATCTTTTTGTAGTAACAGGCCGTCCGAAAATATCTATTTTTCTTTCCTTATTAAGGCAATGTATCGCACTTATTCCCTGTATTTTAATTTTTGGCAGGTTTTGGGGGCTTTGGGGTGTAATCACCGCGGCTCCTGTAGCAGACGGTTTTGCATTTATTGTTACCGGTGTTTTGATTATTATTGAGTTAAAAAAATTGAGAAAGCAAAGTTTAGAAGTAAAAATATGATTTTCATGGTGTCAGTCACCTTTTGCTGATTTAAGGGTAAGATATATAAGCAAAACTCTAATAATATTTGAAATGTATGCTTATAACTTTTCTCACAGGCTTACGCAAAAACCCCCGCAGGTAACATCAGAAATAAATGTATATAAATAATATTAACGAACAGGGAAGCCTTCGTGCCGAATAAAACTTTTGGATGAATCTGCTACAGAGCCGAAGTCTCTTCCGCAGAGAATTCCAAAGATAGTTTTCTCGACCCGCAGGCTTCCCTGTTCTTAAAAATATCCGCACCCATACATTTCTGATATATAAACAGTTTCATTACTTATGCATCATCTTAAAACAAGAGTTTTGCATCTCCAACAATTTCGTTGCATTAAATTACGCGGCTCCCCCTGTTTACATCCAGCACCCCCACATTTGCACCTGTCTGTGTTTTTAATTACAAATAAATTCATCAATTGCCTTTATTAATAATTCATATGTTTCATTATGTGGTGTTAAGTGACAATATACTAATTGCTGATTATTAAATTGCGGAGCATTAATTATTTCCACTTCTCTGTATACATCTCCTCTGTCATAGGTAAACCTAACAATGTATTCATTATTAGTTAACTCAACTTCAATATTTCCAAAATGTAATGGAAAATATTTTAAAGATGTAAGATTAAATTTAGTATTCATTATTAAATTAGTAATACGAGTAGTTAATTTATCTTTAATATCACTCTTCATAGTGTCAGTCACTTCTACGCTAAATTAATTAGCTGTTGGTCTTTCAACAAAAACATCAATTAAAATCCCGTTTTCATCGAATGCCCAAGATGAGATTACATACCAAAAATACCATGAATTTCCGAGATCAACTGAAATATGTTTTATTCCAACTTCTCGTTGTCCCGGCGGTAATTTCATATATATGTACCCTCTTTCAGAACTTCTAGTCATAATCCTCCAATTATTTCTTTCTTCAATTACTTCTAATACTTCATCCATATTCATACCAATAGGTGTGAATTTAAGTATATCGTTTCTTATTAGACTTGTTGGTCTATATGCCGGGTTTATTAACATAATCATCAACATTAATAAAAAAATTACACCTACAAAAATCAATAATTTTTCCTTTTTCATACTCCGCTCTCTCCCTAATTTTAATGATGTCAAGCATCATGCATTTACTTATTCCAAAGACTTAAAAAGTAATAATAAATAATCTATATTATTATTTAGGATGTTAGCAGATAATTCAATGTCACTTATTTTTTCAAATCTAGATGGATAAGGATCATCTAGTGAATTCCAATAATGATAAAGAGAACCTAATTGAGTAATTTCAATAAAAAACATGTGCTCTTTTGAATGTATTGAAATATAATTATTTTCAATTAATATTCCATATTCAGAATAATCAAGCTGATGATCCCAAAATGGATTTATAAAAATAATGAAGTATTCACTAGTGTTGATTTGAGTAATCGCAATATAAGCATCATCAATTGAATTTATTGTACTTTTGCATTTCCAGATACCAGTAAAATTATATCTATCTAAAGCATATATATTATTCAATAAAACAAATATAAACACAGTTAAAAATAATATTTTCTTCACACAAATACCTCTTCATAGTGTCAGTCACTTTTCCATTATAACATATAAAATAATTTTTGACAGGTATATTTTTACATACGTTTCTGTTATCATATAACCATGCAAGTCCAGCGTCTGTCTTTATTACAGGAACAGCGTCTCAAAATGAATCCGCAGATGCTCCTTTCGATCAAATTGATGGGGATGCCGATTGCAGAGCTGCGTGAAAGAATTGAACAGGAACTTGAAAAAAACCCCGCATTGGAACTAATCGAAGATAAAATTACAGTTCCGCTTGAGGATTATAAAAATGTAAAAGTAATTTCCGGCAGCAGCAGAGGCAGCCAACAAGCATCAGACGAACACAGACGTTTTATCGAAGGCGCTCTTAGCCGATCAGAAACTTTGCAGGAACATCTTTTACACCAGCTGCAGCTTGAGCCGGTTGATAAAAAGCTGCGAATTATAGCAGAGTCTTTAATTCAAAACCTAAACGATGACGGCTTTCATAAAGAAAAACCGCAGACCCTTTTTGCCAAAGAACAACCAAGGCTCGCAGAAGCAATAAAATTGGTTCAAGGTCTTGATCCGCCGGGATGCTGTACAAGCGATTATAAAGAAGCGTTAAAAGTACAAATCTCACTTTCACCTTTTTTTATAGAAGAATTTGAAATAAATCATATAGAAAAATTACTGGACGAACTTGAACTTTTGGAACGTGAAAAATACAGTGTCCTTGCGAAAAAAATCGGACTTGATGAAGAAGATACACATATTATTTGCGATCTATTAAAAACATTGTCACCCTTTCCGGGAAGAGCTTTTGCTTCAGCTTCCGGCGAAGTGCGTTATGTAATACCTGACATTAAAGTAGTAAAAGAGAATGATGAGTTTATCATCAATCTAAATGATGATGTTTTTCCTGTTCTGGGAATCAATTCCAATTTTGAAAAATTCAGCGAAAGTAAAGATGCTGCGGCAAGGAATTTTGCAAGAGAAAATATAAAGGAAGCAAGACTTTTTATCAGTCATCTAAGCCAGCGCAACCAGACATTAATCCGGGTTGCAAATGCCGTTTTAGAGTTCCAGCGTTCGTTTTTTTTAAATGGTCCTAAATACCTGGCTCCTCTTACCCTTTCTGACATCGCAAAAGAGCTTAATGTACATGAAACGACAGTTTCCAGAACAGCAAACGGCAAGTATATGCAAACCGAGTGGGGAATTTTCGAAATTCGATACTTTTTTACAAATTCTATCAGCGGTGCGGGTTCTTCCGGCTCTAAATTCTCAAAAAAAAGCGTAAAAGAGATCATTAAAGAGATAATTTCAGATGAAAACCGCTTGCTTTCGGATCAGGAAATTTGTGCATTGTTAGGTCAAAAAGGAATTGCGCTAGCACGCCGAACTGTGGCAAAATATAGAAAGGAACTTGATATGGGTTCCTCTTACGACCGAAAAATACGAGGGGGCTTAAAATGAACTTGGATATTAAAGCAGTACATTTTTCACTGCATGATGACGCAAAAGAATATCTTAATAAAAAAATTGAAAGGATACGCAATGCCGAAAATATGATTGTAGACCTTCTTGTCACAATTAAAAAAGAAAAGGATTTTGTCGCTGAAACAACCGTAAACTTCCGCTGGGGTGTTTCCGTTCATGTTCAGGAATCAGATTTTGAACTTACAAAAGCAATCGATAAAATGATCGATAAACTTGAAGCAAAGATAACAAAAGAAAAAGAAAAAGTTAAAGAAAAAAGATAGGCTTTGTAAATGGAAAGAGAAAATATCTTTACACTGCGGCAGAAAAAAATTTATGACTGGATGGCTGAAGAAGGCATTTCTCTTTTAATGCTTGAAGATAATGAATTAAGGCGGGATCAAAATATCCGCTGGCTTACAGGTCACCCTGGCGATGCTCTGTTATTTTTATCTTTGGATAAATCATCTCCTTCTGGCGGCAGGGTAATTCTTTCTGCCTGGGATGTAAATCTTGCCAAAATTTATGCCGCTCAATCCGGCGTACTTGTTACTTCATATAATGATTTTGATCGAAAGCCAAATAAAGCCATCGCAGCTGCCGCAAAAAAATTAGGTATAAGTGCAGGATCAAGGATCGAGATACCATCAGTTACACCATATCCTGCCTTTTTGGATTTCGTGGGAGAGTTAACCGATTTTGATATTATTTGCAGAGAAAGCGGTGTAACATCGGAGTTGAGAAAATTACGCTCTGTTAAGGATGCAGAAGAAATAGCCATTTTACAAAAAGCGGCAGGTATAACAAATAACCTTATTGATTCACTGGAAATAAATGTAAAATCGGGAAAATTAAAAACAGAAGCCGATGTTGCGCTTTTTATCGAAACAGAAGCCAGAAAGCAAGGCTGCGAAGGTACAAGTTTTGATATACTCGCAGCAGGATCGGACAGAAGTTATGCTATTCATGCGTTTCCTACATGGACTTATGCTCCTTTCGGCGGACAGGGACTTTCAATTCTGGATTTTGGGGTAAAACTGGGCGGATATTGCACTGATGTAACACTTACCTTTACCCGTGATTTAGATCCAAAACAGGAAAAACTTGTGAGCATTGTAGAAAAAGCTGCAAAATTGGCTATTTCTATGGCACATAACGGAACACGGGCAAAGGATATAGCGGCGGCTGTAGATTCTCTTTTTTCAAAATCAAAAAAGAAAATGCCTCATGCACTTGGGCACGGCATCGGGCTTCAGGAGCACGAATACCCTTTAATTAGAAATTCGAGCGAAAATGAATGGGTATTGGAACCGGGTATGGTTTTTACCATAGAACCGGGTCTTTATGACCCTTTACTTGGCGGCTGCCGTCTTGAAAACGACATTTTAATAACTGAAACTTCGCATGAAATCCTTACAAATGCAAGAATAATTCACCTCTAGGATATTTTTGATAAATACACTACACTAAAAATATGAAAGTGTGGATAAAGTTATTAATTGGCTCTGTTTTGGGAATGGCTATAGGATTCCTGCTTCCTGACAGCGAAAGTGTTTTTGCAGCTCTTTTATGGCTTGAAAAACTTGCTTTAGGAATTGGACGGTACGCAGTTGTTCCGGTTTTGGTATTTGCTCTTACCATTGCTGTTTACGAACTTCGCATGGATGAACAATTCTGGCCGATGGTTTTAAAAAATATTATTTTAATTGTAGCAGTCTCCGCTTTTGTAATTTTTGCGGGTATAATGGTAACAATAATTTTTTCGCCGGAAAGAATACCTATAGAAACTGACGTGCAGACAGAAATATTAAGCCTAAGCATCGCAGAAAATATTATGGATTTATTCCCGTCAAATATGTTCAGCGTACTTGCTAAAGACGGAGTATTCCTGTTTCCATTTTGTGTATTCGCTTTTTTCCTCGGCATGGGTTTAAATTACGATCGCAACTATTCAAAACCTGTAATTTCGCTTATTGATTCTCTTTCCAGGATTTTTTACCATATCGCATCATTCTTCTCGGAAATTCTTGGATTTATATTGATAATTCTTGCCGCTTTTTGGGCAGTTCGTTTCAGTTCACTTTTGCAAGCGCAGGTTTATAAAGATTTGATTATCATGCTTGGTATTTTCAGTATTGTGCTTTGTTTTGGGATTCTGCCTTTATTCCTTTATTTCTTAAAACCAAAAGTTAATCCCTGGCGTGTACTTTACGGTTTTTTAGGTCCAGCCATTGCGTCATTTTTCTCCGGTGATGTAAATTTTTCCATCCCGGTTCTTCAGCGTCATTCAAAAGAAAATTTTGGAATACAACGCCGTTCCAGCGCATTGTCTTTATCTTTGTTCGCCACTTTTTGCAGATGCGGAAGCGCCATGGTTGCAGCGGCAGCATTCATAGTTATTATAAAATCACATAACTATTTAAGAATTGGTTCTATCGATTTATTGACAATCGGATTATACGCATTTGCCATTTCCTTTGCGCTGGCACGCCACCCGGGAGACGGAGCATACATTGCATTAATAGCACTCTGCCTTATCTACGGCGGAGGCGAACACAAAACTGCATATCTTATCATGAAACCAATAGCATTTTATTTAATAGCTGTCGGAACTTTTATTGATGTGATGCTGAATGCTTTTGGAACCTATGTTTTAGCGCATACAAACGGTTATATAAAAGAAAAGAACCTTGTGCATTTTATATAGATATATTGAAAAAGAATTTCACGCAGAGACGCAGAGGCGCAGAGAAGAAATAATTTCATTACTCGAACAATATATTAATGAAATTGAAATGTTTAACTCTGTTTACGGTTTAGTCAGTGTTACCAATACAGAAGAATTAGTAATTAAACACATTCTCGATTCCCTAGCGCCACTGGAGATAATCTCAAATTTAATTAATAAGAATTTAACCACGGAGTACACGGAGTTTCACGGAGGAAATAATGCTTTCGAATCAAAAACTCCGTGTTCCTCCGTGTCCTCTGTGGTTCCTAATTCTCTTCATAGAATTCAAATCGCTGATGCTGGATCGGGAGCGGGGCTACCGGGTATTCCTCTTGCTATTACCTTGCCAGATTGTGATTTTACCCTCATCGAACGAATGGGGCGCAGAGCAGGGTTTTTATTAAATACAAAAGCCGTTTTAAATTTATCCAATGTTATAATAGAAGAAAAAGAATTGGAAAAAATTGAAGCAAATCAATTTGACATTGTAACTTTTCGTGCATTTAAGCCAATTGAGCCGAAATTATTAAAAACATTGTTTAAAATATGTAAACCAAACGGTATTATTGCCGCATATAAAGGAAAAAAAGAGAAAATCAACGCAGAAATGACAGGTTTGGATATAGAATGGCAGACAATTCCGTATAAAGTGCCGTTTCTTGATGAAGAAAGGAATTTATTAATAATTAAGACTGGTACATAAATATTTTAAAATTTATGTAAAGTAAAATTTTTATATGCCGATAATAAGCTGAGGGGATTTATGTCATATAAAAACGCATCTTCCACATACAAAGAAACAAAAATCAGGACTGCTGGACAAGGGCAGCTTATCGTCATGTTGTATGATGAAGGTGTAAAGCAGCTGACAAAAGCTATTGAGCTTCTTGAATTAAACAAAACTGACAAAAAAGATCCCGGCAGAATTGAACAGATAAGCAAAGCTGTTATGAAAACTGAAGAAATTATAACCGAGTTGATGGTTTCATTGAATTTTGAACAGGGCGGTGAAATATCCAAAAATCTGTTTTCTTTATATACATGGTTTAACAGAGAACTTGTAGAAGCAAATATAAATCAAAATATTCCGAGAATAGTAGTAGTTAGGGATATGCTTGCCGATCTTAGAAATACATGGAATGCAGTTGCAAGCCAAAGTAATGTTGATCAGCCAAGCGAAGCTGTAGGATTAAATATTGCCGGTTAATTCCGGTGTTTAAAATTGGGAGGAAAAATGTCAGTTATGGCTAATGTAGATGAATTAACAACAACCGATATTGACTCGGCAGAACTCGCTCAAAGAGTTGCAGTATTAAAACGTTTTAAAACCCTGCTGTCACAGCAAAGGGATCGTTTCCGCTCTTATCTTGATTTACTGGATAAGCAGCAAAATGTTATAGAATCCGGAAGCGCAGAAGACCTTTTATCTTATGTAGAAATAGAAGAAAAAATCGTAGCGGATATTTTCTCCATCCAAAAAGTTATAGATCCTCTGGAAGAAATGTATTATTCGGTTATCTCTGATAAGTTCCCGATAAAAGCCGCAGATCAAAGTCAGGAAGAAGTACCTGGTCTTAAAGCATCATTGGAAAAATTAAAAGGTGAAGCCGTAATACGTTCAACCAAAAATAAAGAATTGCTGTCTAAACGTATGCTGGAACTGCGATCAGAAATAACAGCACTGCGTAACAATCCGTATGCAACAAGCCAAAGAAGCGGATTCAATAATTCAAATAAAGCATCTATTATTGATATAAAAGGTTAATTAGCTCTAACCCAGGTTTCACCATTACCGGAAAAAGATGTATTTGAATCCAATCTGTATACAAACATACGCCCATCCATTATTAAAGTTAAACTGCCGTTGTTTGATTGGTAATTACCATTGTATACTCTGTTATTCCTTATAAAAGCAATGCTTCCAAAATTAGCAGTTCCGGTAAATGAAATATCCCTGTCTCCGCCTGAAAGTCTGTAAATACCGGGTTGAAACTCTGCTGCCTGAGTTTCCATAAAACCGGCTATCCCTCCCGATTGCTGAGACGGCGTATTTGCAGAAGCTGAATGATTTGCTCCCCTATTTAATAAAAAATCGGTAATATGATAGTTTCCATTTATTTGAGCTAATGACAATGCCGTATTACCGTCCCTGTTCCTTGCGTTAATATCGGCTCCGCGATCTACAAGAAGTCTAACCAGTTCTAAATTATCATACCTTGAAGCGTGTAATAATGCTGTCATGCCGTCTGAATAATCTCTTGATAACGGATATTGATAATTTACATCCGCTCCTGCTTGAATAAATAACTTAGCAAATTCAAATCTTCGTCTTTCCATCGCCAAAAGAAGTATCTCGCCGTTTGCCTGCGCTCCGCTGTTAATAATATACTGCACGACTATATCAGTCTGGTTTCTGTTGATTGCCGTATACAAATCAAAGGCATTTGGATGTACATTATGTCTGCGTAATAATGATAAAACGTTTAATGTTAATTCTCCCCGTGAATAGATAATCGCAAAATTCACAGCAAGTCTTCTGTCAGCTGCCGACATAGAATTGATATTTTGATTAATAATTCTTTCAACTGCGGGATAATCGCCTCTGGTCAGCGCATTTACCAAATCCCATTTGAAATCATCGGCAAATAAAACACCGCACAAGAAAAACAGAGATACAATAAATATTTTTTTCATTTGCTATCCCTCCCATAACAAATAAAAACTATTCAGTTTTCAGCGCATCATCAAAAGCAACATCTGAAGGTGAAAAATTTATATTCTTTACAAATTCGCAAGCCTCTTTCGCTCCAACTTCCCTGTTCATTCCTGAATCTTCCCATTCAACAGAAAGCGGTCCCTTGTAATTAATCGCATTAAGTTCACGAATAATGCTTTCAAAATCGACATCTCCATGTCCAAGCGAACGGAAGTTCCAGCCTCGTTTAACATCACCAAAGGTAAGGAAAGAACCAAGAATACCCGCTTTGCCGTCAAGAGTGACAGCGGCGTCTTTCATGTGTACATGTAATATTTTTGAAGCAAAATCACGAATAAAAATATGAGGCGTAACACCCTGCCAAATTAAATGAGACGGATCAAAATTAAAACCGAGTGTCTTACGGTTTTTAAATTCTTTTAAAAGCCGCTCTGCTGTGTAATAATCAAAAGCTATTTCTGTAGGATGAACTTCCAAAGCAAACTTTATACCGTTTTTGTCAAACTCGTCAAAAATGGGAGTCCAGTGTTTAATGATCTGCGCATAAGCGTCGTTGATCATCTGCTCTGTTGTCTGCGGGAAAGAATACCAGTATGCCCAAATGGGACTTCCCATAAAACCGGTAACAATTTTAACACCCATGTTTTTTGCCGCAACAGCAGCGTATTTCATTTCTTGAATTGCCCATTTGCGGATTTCTTCCGGTTTACCGGCAAGCGCCGAAGGAGCAAAACCGTTCAAGCGAGGTTCCCAATTATCACCTACACATTGACCTATCAAATGAGTTCCAATAGCCCAAACTTTTAAATTGTGATTTTTAAGAATGTTTTTGCGATCTTCAACATATTTAAGATCTGTCGCTGCCTTCTTTAAATCAAGGTGATCACCCCAACATGCAATTTCTATTCCTTCATAACCAAAAGATTTTACTTTTTCGCAAAATTTTTCAAAAGGCATATCCGCCCATTGTCCGGAAAATAGCGTTATCGGTCTTGACATTCATACCTCCAAACATACATCTTTGACAACTACATTGAGCTATAATAGAATAATAATGAATAAAATGCAAGTATAACTTATATCTTTTGGGAGTATTATGAGTAATTTTAGGTTTTTCCATTTGCCGGTATTACTTGCTGTTGTTTTTCTTCTGGTATTTTGCATTTTATTTTCCGGTTGTTATACTGTAAAACAGGGTATGACCATGATAGGTTACCTGAATCAGGCTATCCCTTTGGAGCAAGTTGATGATGAAGAATTTGTAAAACTTGTATTGGAAATACGTAAATTTGCAAGCGAAGAGCTGGGTCTTGCAATGAGCAAAAACTATACAAATTACGTTGAACTTGACCGCAATTATCTGGCTGCAGTAGTTTCAGCTTCGGCAAGGGATTCATTCCGGCGGCACGAATGGAAATATCCAATTGTTGGCAGGCTGCCTTATAAGGGTTTTTTTGATATTGAAGATGCCCGCAAGGAAAGAGAAAAACTTGAAAAAAAAGATTTGGATGTTTGGATTCGGGGGGTGGAAGCTTTCAGTACATTGGGTTGGTTTAAAGACCCGTTATATTCATATATGCGAAGTTATTCACCTTTTAGACTTGCCGACCTTATAATTCATGAACAGGTTCACGCTACGGTTTTTATTAAAGGACAAGTGCAATTTAATGAAGAGCTTGCGACATTTATCGGTAACGAAGGAGCAAGACTTTTTATAAAAAAATATTACGGCGAAGAATCTGACGAATATAAATCGATGTTTGGATCAGATACAGACAGTCAAACTTATATATCCTTTATTCAGGAATTAATCGCAGAATTAAATATTTTATATACAAGTAATGCTTCAAAAGAAGAAAAATTACTTGGAAAAGAGCAGATAATAAACAGAGCAAAAGAAAGATTTGCCTTTGAATACGACAATCTTTTTTCCAATAATAATTACCGGTTTTTTATTGATCTGCCGGTTAACAATGCCTATCTTGAACTTTTCAGGTTATACCACGGCGAAGATAATTTTTACGCCGGTTTATATGAACGTTCAGGGAGCGATTTGCCTTCTTTTATCGAAGCTGCAAAAACAATAACTGTGCGAGGCGGAAATCCAAGGGAACAATTGGAAAGAGCGCTTGGTTTATAATCAACACAAAAAATAATCACTTGTAATATAGTTCTTCGTAAATTCGCCCGATTGCAGGAACTCTTCTGCCGTAGTCTCTAGTTTCATAAATTGTGACTGTTTCTACAAACAAATCTACAGGGAAAGTTGAAGCTGTAAACCAGCGGCGAACACGTCCTTGCCCTCCGTTATAGGACATTAGAGCAAGCTGTTCGTTATTGTCAAATCTGCTTAAAAGATAATTGTAATAAAACGATCCAATATAAACATTTGCGTCAGGATCTGTTCTGTCGATTGTATTGTCGGCTGTGAAAAAATCAGGACCTCCCCTGCGCCTGATAATATCAGCCTGCTCTCTTGCAGTTGCCGGCATAAGCTGAGCCAGCCCGACAGCTCCTGCATGCGAACCTATAGCGCTTTGAAATGCACTTTCAGTGCGGATAAGTCCAAAAAGTAAAGGCGGCTTTATATTAAAATGTTTTGCATTTCTTTCTATTAATTCCAGATAAGGACGAGGATACATCAATTCCAAATCACGCCTGTTTCTTCTGTAACCCTCTCTGTTAATATAAATAGTAACTACCCGCATTGACTGCGGATACAACCGTGCCTCGTCAAGCGCTTGAGCTACAGCACGTAATTCATCGGTAGAAAGATTTCTTTCAAGTGATCTTATGTATGGATTTACTAAATTAGCAGCGCCGTTATGGAAAAAACCAAGCAGAAACTGCAAAACAGGAGAATCAGGCACTGGCGGAACATTATTGCTGAACACAAGGTACGGCAAACCAAGAACATCGGCGCTTTGCATACGGTAATAAATACCGGGCATTGCCAAATTATCAACAGCGTTATATGCAAACCGCATAAATCCATTAACTTCCGCTGTTGCGGTATTTAAAGCTCTGGCTGCAAGACGGCGTTCTTCTTCTGAAAGATATCTTTCCTGAATTGCCCGGGCAATAACCCACGCATAACCTGCTTTTATATTAATGCCGTTTACATCTTTTATTAATTCAAAAGTCCGAATTATTCTACTCCAGTCACTAACCGAAACAAGACGGTGTAAGTATCTTTCTGTAAGAGTATTATAATAACTTCCGCTGTGCCAAAGCGGAACAAGCCGTTCGTAACGTTCCATTATAACATTTACAGGACCGCCCATTGATAAATCCAATATATACCAGATACACGCATCCTGCTGCTCGTAATCAGGAGCCAGAGGCAAGGCGCGTTCAAAAAAAGTTACCGCTTGAGCGTTTTGAGTTTGTCCTATACGCCGTGTTACCCTGCCTGCATAAAATAAAAGCCTGTAACGAAGATCTTCTGTTGTTCTTGAATTTTGCCTGTTTAATTGCGCTTCCCATTGTACAAAAAGAGCAATGCCTTCGTTACGCGACGATTGAATTGCTTCAAATGTCCTTCCCAGATCATTAATTAAATTTGGGTACTGAACAAAAATAGCAGGTATTTGCGCAGGCCAGTTATTTCCGGTACGGAAAATGCGAAATGAGCTTAACGCATCATTAAAACGCAGATGTGAAACAGCATAGTGTGCTTCGATTACAGCTTCTTCATAATTGGTAAAAGAAACGTCATACTTTTTTAATTCTTGCAATGTATATTGCCTGGCAGCGCTGAATGAAATAGCCGTAGTATGATCAATATCAAGCAGATATGAAAGAATCTTTTCTTTGTTGGCTCGTCCTGCAACAGCTTGCGCTGTTATCTCAAAAGCTGTTACCCACCAGGGAGAGGCTTCTTTCCGCATCAGGTCTTTTGTTTTAATTGAAAGTTCCGATCCATTCAGCATTAAAATTGCAAGTTCATCCGCTGCAGCTTGTCTTATAAATTTATTGGAACTGTATAAAGCGTTTTCAAATAACATGATTTTTTCTTCATTATTATCTTCAATCAATAAACCCTGATAAAAGTCATTTTGATTCCGGATAATTTGAGGCGACGCACACGAACATATCAAGAGTAAAAAAGAAATGCAGGTTAAACTTAAGATTAAAGTTTTTGGTGTTTGTTTGTTATTCAGCAAAAAAATTCCAGTTCCTCCGGATAATTATAATTAATTCCTGGGAGGAACACGAATTGTTCTACCTGATATAATCAGGTTAGGATTACTGATATTATTGTGCCTTGCAATACGCGGATATTGCCAAGGGTCACGATAAAAAGCATCTGCAATATCCCATAATGTATCGCCCCATCGAATCACATAACTGACACCTTCTCTTGGAATGGTTTCAGGAACGTTAAACGAAAAAACAGGCGGAACCCTATTGTTGGCACGGACTACATTTCCTTGCTGTCTTGGCGCAGGCGGAGCAGCAGGTGCTTGAATTACCGGAACAGCTTCAACTACCTGCTGAACAGGTTCACTTACAGGCTCCGGTTCGCTTGTTATTACAGGCTGCGGCTCAGGATCATTTGCAAGAACAGGGGTTGGAGCAGGTGCAGGCTCCGGCGCAGGTGCGGGTGCAGATTGCGTAACCGAAGCTGCAGGTTTATTAAACCAGGAACGGGCTGTTTCAAGACCTCCCATGAAAAATAACCATGCGGCAAGAAGTCCTAATAATAAAAGCAGTAAGATTAATATAAATACCCAGGGTTTAAAAGACGATTTTTTATCTTGTCTGATTTCTTTAGCATGATGATAAAGACCCGAAGGCGGCTCTTCATTTGATTCAAGTTCAAAATCCTGAATCTCCATATCCTTTGAAATATCGTCAATAGATTTTAATGAAACTGTCAGAACATAATGTTCGCCGTTTGAGCTTGCGTCAAGATCAATAGCATCGGCAATTATATCTCCGTTTTTGTCAGAGGAAATAACCATTTCGATAGAAGGTTCACCCTTAGGTCTTGGTCTGATATTTTCGACAACTACAGTACCTATATACTGAGCATCCGCCATTACATTTTCAGGGCTTCTGAATAAATCAATTTGCACACTGGGCTGATCATCATGAACGGTGGTAAGAATTAATCTTTTTTTAATTAAAGAATTCTCTTCCACCAGGGGATAGAATTCTCCGTTGGCGATCTTAATTCCAATACTTGATGCCATTGGATTAACTCCTTTTTCCAAACTATTTAGCTGTTTTATTAAATTTAGTTATAGAATTTACCTTTGTCAAGACTGATTTTATCTAAATTAGCTTGTTTTGTCCTATATTGTGTATAATTATCGGCAAAACGATTGATAAAAAATACAAAAATAACCGATAATACTAGATATGAGTCCTATTTTTATAGCATTAATTGCCATTGTAATGGTCACAAGTGTCATCTTTCTGTTAAAAGGAGTTTTGGGGAAAGCCTCTTTTGGCATGGGGAAGATGTCTAAAGATCGCAATGCAGCATTAAAAGAAGCAACCAAAAGACTTGCGCAAAATCCAAATGATCCTGAAGCGCTTTTTACCTTAGCTACAGCTTATTTTGATGAAAGCAACTGGGACAAAGCCATGAGAACATACGAAACATTGATAGACCAGATTTCGATAAACCATGTTCAAGGCATCGATAATTTTGAAGTATTTTTAAGGTACGGACTTTCAGCCCGTAAACTCAATATGATAGAACAGGCTTACAAAGGCTTTTCGATGGCAAGAACATTCAGGCAGGATAATTTTGAAGTGAACTACGAATTGGGTGTTCTTGAGTTTGAAAGAAAGAATTATGAAAAATCGGTTCAGCTTTTAAAACAAGCCCGCACTCAAGACCCTGACAGCCCGGCAGTCCTTCGCTATATGGGTCATTCACTTTTCAGATTAAAAAAACCCAAAGAGGCGATGAGTTTTATACGTAAAGCGATAGACCTTGCCCCGGACGACAAAGAATCGCTTTATACATTGGCAGAGTGTTACCACGAAGCAAATCAAATTGAACAAGCTCTGCGCATTTTTAACCATCTGCGGGCAGACCCTATGATGGGACCCAATGCCTGTCTTTTAGCAGGAACCATTCATATTGATACAAGACAGTATGAAGCTGCGGTTGTGGATTTTGAAATAGGGCTCAGGCATCAGAATATAAAAGCGGATATTCTGGCAGATCTTCGTTACAAGCTGGCTACTACACTAATTAAATTAAACGAAATAGGAAAAGCCATCCCTTATTTAAAACAACTGCAGGCGGAAAATCCATCATTTAAAGACGTCAATGTTTTATTAAGTAAATATATTGAATTAAATGCCAACCGTAATTTACAGACATTCATTATGGGCTCTTCTGCTGACTTTGTTGCTTTATGCCGTAAAATTGTAATGACATATTATCCAAGAGCAAAAGTAAAAATTACAAACATATCTGTCAATAAAAATGAATGGGCTGATATTCTGGCTGAAATTGATACGGCAAAGTGGTCTGATCTGATCATGTTCAGATTTATAAGAACACAAGGTTCAATCGGCGAGCTTGTTGTAAGAGATTTCGGCTCTCACTTAAAAGATGTAAAAGCCGGCAAGGGTGTCTGTATCACTGTAGGAAAATATTCCGATGAAGCAAAAAGATATACAGAAGCGCGTCTAATTGATCTGATAGAAAAAGATGCGTTACAGGCAATCCTTAATAAATTAGACGCCAAAGCTGCCGCTGCAAAAAAATAGTGTGCTTTTAATCGCCATTTACAAATTTTAAAGTAAGTAAAAGCGGCAAATGATCGCTTAACCCGTTTCCAGTACGCGGATTATACGGAACCGGAATTCCATCAAAATTTGCAAACGGCTCAAAGTTTATAACTATTGTTTTTTCATATAACCATAAAGACTTATTAAAAAAATGACCGGACACAAGAAAATGATCTATTGTTTCCCAGCTATTCCGGTAAAAATATGACCCGTTTTTCAGTTCATTTATCCATGGAGAATAAAGCACTATCGTCTCTTCAGGGAAATGTACAGGAACCGGCGGTTTACTGCCGTTTATAACGACATAATCTCTTTGAGCATCTTTTTCAATGTTAGTTAATTTAATACAAAGCGGATCATCTGGTATTAATGCGCAAACAACATTTGACCCCCTTCTGTAAAACTCGTCATAATTTAAATTTAAATCACCGGCTACAATTACACCTGTTTGCGGTTCATCTTTTTGCAGCTCCCGGATACGGCGCAGAATAACCCTGGTAGAGGCTTTTCTAACACTTTCTGTAACATCATCACCTCCGATTTTAGATTTCCAGTGACATGCGAAAATAATAAAATCGCCATTTCCTGTTTGTATTCTAGCTTCCAAAACAGGACGAGGAGCGGTATCTTTGTGAACGGTGACAGAATGAGCCATAACCTCGGTAATAGGAAATCGGCTGAGTATTCCCACTCCTATCGCAGATTCAGGATTATTGACAAAATGGCTCCATGAAAAATTGCGTTTTAAAGCAAATTCCAAATCCTCAAGAACCTGAAGTGATTCAATTTCCTGTAAAATAAGGATATCAGGATAAACTTCAAGCCTGTCAATCGCGGCAGAAATCGAATTAATCCTGCCCATATACTTTTCCAAAGACCACCCGGATGACTGTAGGAATTCAGAGTATTCATAACCGTCATCCTTGCCGTCAAACAGGTTATGAACATTCCAGGTCATAATCGTTATATACTTGGAATCCTCTAGTATCCCCGGTTCGGATAAAATACAACCGTTAATTGCCAAAAAACCTGCAAAAAGTAAAAGCACTGATTTTAACTTCTTCATTACAACCCCCAAAAAATTGATTTACTATATATGGCGCGGATATGCCGTTTTGCATGACCGAAATCGCTATCCTATTGACATTTTTTTGTATTTTTTGTAATCTGAATGTCCCGTTACTTAATTTATGGAAGGTTGTTGATATGAAGACAGTATTTGCAAAACCCGCGTCAGTTGAACGGAAATGGTATGTTATTGACGCTGAGGGAAAGATCCTGGGCAGGGTGGCAGCTAAGGTTGCGTCCATTGTCAGAGGGAAAAATAAGGCTATTTTTGTACCCCATCAGGAAGTTGGGGATTTTGTTGTTGTTATAAATGCGGATAAAATTGCTGTAACCGGCAGAAAAACCGAACAAAAGATGTATTATCGTCATAGCGGCTATGTAGGCGGTCTAAAAACCAATAGTTTCGAAAAATTGATGGAAAAACATCCTACTCAACCGCTGGAACTTGCCATAAAAGGTATGCTCCCCAAAGGTCCGCTCGGCAGAAAAATGGCAAAAAACGTAAAACTCTATGCCGGAACCGAACATCCGCATAACAGCCAAAAACCAGTAGCAATAGATATATAAAGGACAAATTAAATGATTAAGAATCTTGGAATAGGTACAGGAAGAAGAAAAACATCCGTCGCTAGGGTTTATATTCGCAGCGGAAGCGGGAAAATCATTATTAATGATAAGGATTTAAGTGTTTATTTTCCTCAAAGTGAACATGTATTGATTGTAAAGCAGCCTTTAATGGTTACCTCCAACGAAAATAAATTTGATATCGTAATCAATGTTTACGGCGGAGGCTGTAATGGTCAGGCTATTGCTTGCCGGCACGGGCTTTCAAGAGCGCTTTGTCAGGTTGACCAGGCAAACTACGCAAGTCTGCGCGCCAACGGCTACCTTACACGTGATCCGCGCATGGTTGAACGCAAAAAATACGGTCAACCCGGAGCCAGAAGACGCTTCCAGTTCTCCAAACGTTAGTTTCAGAATTTCCTCACACGGAGGCACGGGGACACGGAGAGCTCAGAGTTTTAAAGAAATCTTTATTTTAATAACTAGAAATCTTGGGTTATTATCTAAATATTTATAGGAATTAAAGTTAAGATAACAAACAACAACTCCGTGCCTCTGCGTCTCCGTGTGATTTTATGGCAA
>WQYB01000008.1 GCA_009781475.1 Treponema sp. | reverse complement strand
GATGGCAGGTCTTGTA
The DNA here is from genome assembly GCA_009781475.1 of Treponema sp. Taxonomy (GTDB): domain Bacteria; phylum Spirochaetota; class Spirochaetia; order Treponematales; family Breznakiellaceae; genus WQXQ01. The sequence continues at coordinate 59,508 of WQYB01000008.1, read as the reverse complement.
AAAAAGACAGCGCCTAATGTTCCTGTTCATTCAAAAATAATGGACTATGTTCTTTTAACAACAGGAGGCAGAACCTCTTTGCGGATGGGAATTGATCCTGAACGTTTTGCGCAGTTCAGTCAATTAAGCGGAAACGATTCGTATAATTATTTATTCAGTAATGATGCAACAATTACCACAAAAACAAAATGGTACGATCTTTTAATGTCCTTTAAAAGAATGCCGGTATTTAATTCTGAAGATCATATAATAGAAGACAGAGCGTTAAGTTATATTCCCCAGCAGGTAAATCATACAAGAGTTGATCTTTGGCAGGGAGCCATACATGGAAGAGGAGCATCTATTATTTGGGTTTGGGAAAGAACACATGACAGAAACAGTGATTTTGCAGGAAGTGTTCTGCATCGTCCTGATGTAGTTTCTGTAATCGGAAAAACAAATCTTGATTTAAACAGGCTTTCACACGAAATTACCGCTTTTCAAAATGAAAGTCCAAGAGCTGCAATTTTATATTCAAATCCTGCAAGGATATACGACAGGTTTTATTTAAACACAATAGATAAAGTTTATAACAGTTTAATTTACAATGGGCAAAAGACAGGTTTTATTACAGAAAAGCAGCTTGCTGCGGGAGAATTTGCAAATTACAGTTTAATTATTATCCCTGCTGCCGAACATATAATGCCGCAAACATTGGCTGTTATAAGAAATTTTATTACTAGGGGAGGCAGGGTATTAATAATAGGCGAAGATTCTCTTTCCAAAGATCATTACAGCAGAACAATTACAGGCAGTGATAGTGATTTTATTATTAGAAATTCTACAGTGCTTAATGGCGCGAATGCTCTTACAGAATCAGAAATTAATACTGCAATAAGAAATATTATAACAGAGAGAGGTTTGCGCAGAGTAATATTAACAGAAAGGAATTCTTTTGAACCTGTTTACGGTGTGAGTTATCAAAGTGTTACATATAACGGAAGATTACATATTAATATTTGTAATTATGAATGGAGCGATAAAAATATCAGTATATCCGTAAACGGAAGACCTGCAGGAAATGCAGTCGATTTAATTACAGGTAATATCGTTAACAGCGCCAATATAGAACTAAAACCTTTTACTCCAATTCTGCTTAGAATTGATTAATACAATTTCGGCAGTTTATCCAATGTAATTCCGTATTCACTGTTGTAAGCTGCAATTAATTCCCGTTTGCTTGTTACTTCTTCGCCAACCATTCTTTTGCTCCAGGTCATAAACCATGTCCAGGGAATTCTTGTTTGTAAAAGCATTTCCATGCTAGGAAGAGGTCCGGTTTCTCCAAGCGCAGTAATTTTATTAGCCTTTGTTATTCTTACAAGCTCGTCATGTCCTTCTTTGTAATCGCTGTACATAAATTCAGGCATATACATATCGCGTGAAATTACATCGCAAAAATCATCACCTACATAACCTTCCGGCACTGGAGAGTTCCATACCCAGATTAAATTGTTTAATTTATGAAAATTAACGTACCTTTCATACATATCGCGGAATAAACCGATAGCTGTTTTTGGTCCGTGAAAACCCCACCAAAACCAGTGACCTTCGGCTTCATGGAAAGGCCTCCAAAGTATAGGTATTTTTTTTTCGCAGAAAGGTTTAAGCAGTTCTGCCATTTTGTCCATGTCGCTTATAAATGCCGCTCGCTCCTCAGTGCCTTCCTGTAAAGCAAGGCGGGCGTCAAATGAGGTATTTGCCTGATAAAATGTTTTATGTTTGCCGTACAATGGCGAAAACCAATGCCATGTAAAAGTTATAATCCCCTTGCGTTGTGCCCATTCCATCGCTTTTTCCAAAGTATTTTTATTTTCGTTAACTTCGGTAAGACATTCTTCATCGCTTTCGCTGTAGTTAATATTCGGCGAATACGCCAAAAGTTCGAAGCCGCAAAGCGCGGGAGCTTTTCCCGTTACTTCGTGAATATAAACAAGTTCTTCCTGAGCCATTGTCTGTGTATGCTGTCCTAAAAGGATTCCTTTTCCGCGAAGATTACTTAGATAATCCAATAAATTACGAGCTTCCTGTGAAGCATTTGGGTTGCAAGGTTTATAATTATTCATGGTATAATAGTACATAATAAAACAATTTATACAAGGGGATTAAATTGAAGAAATACATTTTATCACTGGATCAGGGAACAACAAGTTCAAGAGCTATTCTTTTTGATCACGAGATGAATATAAGGGGAATCCAACAAAAGGAATTTACACAAATTTATCCAAAAGAAGCATGGGTAGAACACGATCCAATGGAAATCATTTCTTCGCAGTTTACCGTAATGACAGATCTTATAAACAAGACAGGCATTAAACTTCAGGAAATTGCCGCCATCGGAATTACAAACCAGCGCGAAACAACAATTTTGTGGGATAAAAATACAGGGCAGCCTGTATACAATGCGATTGTATGGCAGTGCAGGAGGACTTCCGGTATTGTAGATTCACTTAAAAATGACGGCTTTGGCGATTACATTACAAAAACAACAGGACTCATTCCCGACGCTTATTTTTCAGGAACAAAAATTAAATGGATTTTAGATAATGTAGAAGGACTTCGCCAAAGAGCAAAAAACGGCGAAATACTTTTTGGCACTGTCGACTCCTGGCTTATCTGGAAGTTATCAGGAGGGCAGTCTCATGTTACAGATTATACAAACGCAAGCCGCACTATGATTTTTGATATTCATAAACTTGATTGGGACGATAAACTTCTTGATATTCTTGACATTCCGCGTATTATGCTGCCGCAGGTAAAACCTTCCGGTTCTATATTTGCTTATGCAAATATAAATGATGTAAAAATTCCAATAACAGGTAACGCAGGAGATCAGCAAGCGGCGCTTTTCGGACAATGCTGTTTTGACAAAGGCGATGTAAAATGCACTTACGGCACTGGCTGTTTTTTATTAATGAATACAGGAGAGCAGGCAGTAAAAAGCGCAAACGGACTTTTAACAACAATCGCTGCAAGTATCGAAGGAAAAACAAATTTACAATACGCATTGGAAGGAGCAGTTTTTACAGGAGGCGCTGTAATCCAGTGGCTTAGAGACGAGATGCACATTATAACAGACAGCGCCGACAGTGAATATTTTGCAGGCAAAGTTAATGACACAGGCGGCGTATATCTTGTTCCTGCATTCACAGGACTTGGCGCACCTTATTGGGATATGTACGCACGCGGCTGCATCATCGGAATTACCCGCGGAACAAAACGCGCTCATATTATAAGAGCTGCGCAGGAATCAATCGCGTATCAGGTAATGGATCTTTTAAAAGCAATGGAAACAGATTTGGCAAATAACGGCAGCGGTATAAAAATGAAGGAATTAAAAGTTGACGGAGGAGCCAGTAAAGACAAATTTCTTATGCAGTTTCAGGCGGATGTTTGCCAGTCTTCTATTATACGCCCTGTTGTAAGAGAGACCACAGCGCTTGGTGCTGCATGTCTTGCAGGAATTACTGTAGGTTTTTGGAAGGATATAAACGAAGTAAAAAGCCGCTGGCAGAGGGACATGGAATTTAATCCGCAAATGGACAATGAAAAACGCGGTAAACTGGTTGCAGGCTGGCACAAAGCCGTAAACCGCAGCCTCTCCTGGGCAGAATAAAGAAACTTTACCGCATTTTTCTTTACAATTTCGTGATGGTTCGTGTGGTTCGTGGTAAAACCTCTTGATTAATCTTTTGGAATTTTGTACAAACAATTAAGCCATGAAATACTTCAACCCTGCGAATTTAGCTGTTATCGCCTGCCCGGGCGGAGATATTTTTGCCGATGAAGTAATTGAACATTTACGCCATAAATACCGTCATAGCCGCAAGCAAGTTATCGACAATATTTCCCAAAAATATGCCATCGATCCTGTGCAGGCGGCTTTACAAATAGACCTTATAAATAAAATTACCGTAAGGGGAACGTCTTCACAAAGCGGTAACAATATAAACAATGTAAATTTTAAAGTCCCTGTAAAATTTACGCTTTTTCCAAACGGAGAAATAAAATCCGAAATAGAAGAATCAATCCGCGGCAAGGATGTTTACATTTTCCAGGATGTGGAAAACAGGTTTCCCGTAAAGTTTTCAAGCGGCATAAAAACAAATCTTTCAACTAACGATCATTTAATGACAATTTTTGTCACTGTTGATGCGGCAAAACAGGCAGGAGCCGAAAGGATAACTCTTGTAATCCCTAATTATCCGTATTCACGTCAGCACAAGGCAAAGGGAAGGGAAGGTCTTACGGCAAGCCGCATCGGAAAAATATTCGAAAGCCTTGGTGTAAATCATATTATCACACTGGATATTCATTCAAGGGATATAATAAACGCGTTTAATAAAATGCGCCTTGAAAACCTCCATGCAAGTTATCAGATTATACAGGCACTTACCAAAATGGATGATATTTTAAACGATGATTTTGTCGTAGTTTCTCCCGATACAGGCGCTGTTGACAGAAATAAATTTTACGCTTCCTCGTTAAAAAAACCGCTTGCGCTTTTATATAAAGAAAGAGATTATTCCAAAGTAAGCAAAGACGCTTCACAGTCAAATATTTCTCAGATACGTCTTTTGGGTAATGTACAGGATAAAACAGTTTTTATGGCGGATGACATGTTAGGAACCGGCGGCACTTTAATAAAAGGAATGAAACTGTTAAAAGAAAACGGCGCACGCAGAATTATTTGCGCAATAAGCCTTCCGCTTTTTTCCGGTAACGCAATCGCACATTTTGACGAAGCGTATAATGAAGGGCTTTTTTACAGAATAATCGGAACCAATGCCGTACACCAGGAAGAAGTAGTAAAACGTGAATGGTATATCAATGTAAATATATCGCGGTTGTTTGCGCATGTAATTTCGCGTCTTCATCAGAATCAATCTGTATCGAGCCTTCTTGATAATGCAGGGATCATTAACCGCCTGCTTTCTCAAACAATGACAGCAGAATCGCAGCATGAACTGCCCTTTGTTGAAAATACAGATAGTTAATTATTTTGTTTTATTGATGAATTAACCACAGAGTTTCACGGAAGAAATAGTTATTTACCAATAACTGCGGAAAGCTATTAAACTTCCGTGTTCCTCTATGGTAAAAATCTTAAATAAAAGATTTTTATTGATTACTTTTTAGCTTTTGGTTTTGCTTTAGCTGTTGATTTTTTGGCAGTTGACTTTTTAGCTGCAGGTTTTTTTGATGCGGTTTTGCCGCTTTTTTTTGCTGCCGGGGATTTTTTCTTTTGTTTTGCGTATTTTCGGTTTAAGTTGGCTTGATAATCGCAGCAATCTGTACAAAGAGTATAACCCTTTTTTACTTTGCCTCCGCATCTGGGGCATTTCCCTTTTGCTATGCGGGCATTGTACCTTTCTTTTCGCTGTTCATTGATTTCATCTCTGTGCGCCTCACGATATTTTCTCTGTCTCTCTCTGTTTGCTAAGCGCGTTTTTGCGTCAGTCATTAACTCACTCCTTTTTGTCTGATATTATTAATGAATATAGCACATTATTCTTATTTTGTATATAGTATAATCAGATATTTTTATTTTAAGGTAATTTATGTCAATTTTTTATAAACTGGATGTTCGGACTAAACTGTTTTTTGTTATGCTGTTTACTATTCTGATTTTCTTAGTTGACAAACTTTATATTGCTGTCAGCTTACTGTTAGTTACAATTTTTATTAGATTAGCTGCTAAAATACCAATAAGCAGCGTCACATTACTGAAAAATCTTACATTGTTAGCGTTTTTTATTATACTGATTCAAAGCGTTTTTGGTCCCGGAAATTCTTACATAGTGAACCCCATATTTCCGGCATCATTCCCGTTTTTGGGAGGAAAAGGTTCTGTAAAATTTGAAGGGCTTGTTCTTGGTATCGTAATTGTCTGCCGAATAGCTTCATTAATGGTGTTTTTACCTGTTTTTACAGAGACTACAGCTCCAGCCAAAATTGCCGGCGGTTTATGCGCATTGGGTTTAAATTACCGGATTTCTTTTATAATAACGACTGCGTTTAATCTAATTCATGTTTTTAAAAATGAAGCATTAATTTATATGGATACGCAGAAATTACGCGGAATGTACGCTTTTGAAAGAACAGGACAAAAAAATAAAAAACGTTCATTTATCTCTGTTTTTAAGGCATACACAGGTCTTTTAGTACCGCTTTTGTTATGCGCAATGCGAAAAGCGCAAGTTTCTTCAGCTGCGATGGATTCTAGAGCATTCGGCATTTATAAAAAAAGAACATGGATAAATAAACCTGTATTCAGTATATGCGATATTTATGCAGTATCCGGCGGTATTGTTTTTTTTATTTTTATGATATTTTTAAATTACAGATAACACAGCGCCGAGAGTAATGAAAAATGAATGAAGAAAATGGATTAATAAATATAATTAATTTCAATAATATAAGCTATAAATATCCGGACACAGAAGTAAATGCTCTTAAAGAAATAAGTTTTTGCGTTTACAGCGGCGAATTTATTGCAATAATGGGAGAAAACGGCTGTGGTAAAACAACTTTATGTAAACTTATTAATGGAATTATTCCCCATTTTTACGGCGGTAAACTTACAGGAAGTATTACGGTTGACGGTATATGTACAAAAGAATCTACAGTGGCGAAGCTGGCGCATAAGGCTGGGATGGTTTTTGATGATCCTGATGTTCAGTTATTTACTTCGACAGTAAGAGACGAAGCTGCTTTTGGTCCTGAAAACTTATTATTGCCTGTACAGGAAATAATTGACAGGGTGGAATATGCTCTTTCTGTTACAGGACTTACAGGTTTTGAAGACAGATCTCCTGTTACCCTTTCCGGCGGCGAAAAGCAGCGTCTTTGCATAGCTGCTATTATTGCTATGAAAAGTAAAATAATTGTTTTGGATGAACCGCTTTGCCGCCTTGATCCTGACGGCGCTGATGAATTTTTATCAGTATTAAAAAGATTAAAGGAAAAATATCAAATAACTGTAATAATGGCGGCACATGAAAGTGAAAAAATGGCAGAATACGCAGACAGGGTTTGTATTTTAAAGCAGGGACGCATCGCAGCGTTAGACACTGCAAAAAATATTTTTGAAAATAGCGAATTACTGGAATCCACCGGTATTAGACCAATAAACAGAAGAAATTCACACAGAGGCACAGAGGCACAGAGTTTTTTAAATAATTCTTCTTCTACCTCCGTGTCCACCGTGTCTCCGTGTCTCCGTGTGAGTAATTTGTGTTATATGTATCCAAATGGCGGTGGTATCGAAAATATTAATCTGGCAATTTACGAAAATGACTTTATAGCAATTACAGGAAAGAACGGCTGCGGGAAAACAACACTTCTAAAAAATATTACAGGGCTTTTGCGCCCATGCAGCGGAGATATTTTTCTGCACGGCAGGAATATAAAAGAAATGACAATTGGTGATATTTCCAAAGAAGTAGGTTTTGTTATGCAAAATCCCGACACACAGCTTTTTACCGATTCTGTTTATAACGAAGTGGCTTTTGCTCTTAAAAATAAACGTCTGCCGAAAATGGAGATAAAAAAACGTGTAGAAGAAGCCCTTGATACTGTGGGTTTATCTAAACCAGAGGATTTTCCATTTGCTTTATGTAAAACAGAACGGACAAAAATTGTAATCGCATGTGTTCTTGCGATGGGTTGTAAAATAATTATATTTGATGAAGTTGATGTTGGAAATGATTACCGCGGATGTCTGGAAATTATGAGTATAACAAATGATCTTCATAAAAAGGGCTTTACAATTATTTTTGTTACGCATAATATGTTCTTAGTAGACGATTTTGCGCACAGAGTAATTAGACTGGATAAAACCGGAATAATATCAGATACAAGGAAGCAGTATGAGTAAAAAATTTAATGTACACCCTGCTGTAATGGCTGTATGGGCAGCTGTTGTAGCCTCGGGATATTTAATACCTACTTTTCCAATATTGGGAGGAGGTTCATTCTCGTTTGCAAATATACTTAATCCATTATCAGGAATTTTATTCGGACCTATAATAGGCGCTTTATGTTCGGCAGTCGGCGGTTTTATCGGTTCTATTATTGCGCCGCACACAGCATGGATAGGTTTTGGAACTTTTATCCCGGGAACTGTAACTGCATTTGTAACAGGCTGTATAGCTTGGGGAAAATGGCCTCCTGTTTCAATAAGAGAAGACGGAAATTTTGTTTTTAACGGAGCAATTATTGTTTATATCATTGGTACAATTCTTTGGTTTACACAGGAAATTGGCAGAAATGTTATTTTATATCCGGTTATTGTATACGGTTCAGGTTTTATTATAGCGATAACCGCAATTTTATTTGCAAGGCAAATGTATAAAACCAAAGAACGTATATTTAATTTTATAGCGCTTTGGTTATTCGCATACGGAGGGCTAATAGCCGGAGCCACTATAGGAAACTTCTTCAGCCTTGTTATTAGAAAAACACCGGCGGATATTTGGGTTGGGCTTATAATTATTTCACCTATTGAACGGATGATTTTTGCGTTGGGCGCTGCGCTTGTAGGAGTACCGCTTCTTGCAGGTTTAAGAAAAATAGGTATTAAAGCAGGTTTGCAAATTGAAGATGATGAAATAAATAATGAAAGTTGACTGTCATGTTCATGTAACACCTCCGGATATAATTGCTAACTGGGAAAAATATGCAAAAAACGAGCCGCACTTTTCCGTATTATCAAATGCTAAAAATAACAAGTTTACTGCAGCCGAAGATGTAATAACATCAATGGAAAAAAACGGCATCGAAAAATCTGTTATTTTTGGTTTTGCTTTTCGTGATATAAAACTTTGCCGTTATGTTAACGATTATGTAATAGAAAAAGTAAAACAGTTTCCGGATAAATTAATTGGCTTTGCAGTCGTTCCGCCTTGCGAAGGAGCCGCAAAAGAAATAATTAGGTGTCATAACGCAGGTTTAGTTGGAGTAGGAGAATTATTCCCATTATTTAATGAATCAGAAACCTGGCAAGAAATATGTGACACATGCGTAAAATTAAATCTTCCTATTTTGCTTCATGTTAATGAAAGTGTCGGACATAATTATCCGGGAAAAACCAATGTTTCGCTTAAACAATTGGAAAACTTTATTACAAATAATCCGGAATTAAAAATTATTCTTGCGCATTTTGGCGGCGGTCTTTTATTTTACGAATTAATGAAGGAGTTAAAAGAAAAGTTTTGTAATGTTTATTATGATACAGCCGCATCTCCTTTTCTTTACGATAAAAAAATATACAATGTTATAAAAACATTAGATTTATGCGATAAAATTATTTTTGGAAGCGATTTTCCGCTGTTAAATCCTTCGCGATATTTTGATGATATAGAAAAAAGCGGTTTTACTGAAGAAGAAAAAGAACAAATTTTTGGCAAGAATATTAAAAATATCTTGATAGTTTTTTAAATCTGTGTAATATTATCATTATACCGTAATTCAAGACGATGCTTTTAGAAATAATACATCATTGGCTTCCATTGTTTTTCCTAATTCGCTTACGTTAGTTGGTTCTAACGCATTCAGTCACTGTACTTCCCATAACAATTCCAAGTCAGGTAAGACGGCGGTGACTGTCACCTTTTTCATAATTTCGTGTTCATACAAAATTTATATGTGTTTCTAATTCCATTCGATTATTTTTAACTCTTCAATATCCTTAAAATGTCTTGAATTATTTGTAATAAGATGTAAATTATTTTTAATACAATAAGCAGCAATAAGCACATCATCTCCAATAGTAATACCTTTACTTCGTAATTTTATTTTAATTTTAGATGCAATATCTAAAATGCTCTTATCAATTACGTCAACTCCTTGAGATGAATACATCTTTTCGAAAATTAACATTTTTTTTCTAGAATTGTTTACAAGCAGCCAATTTTGAATTTCAAAATATACTGTTGGAGGAATTATAAAATTATTCCCTTTATCTCTTTCAGATTTCATTCTTTCAATTGTTTTTTTATCTTCTTTCAGAAAATATGAAACTATATTAGTATCAAGCGCATAAATAATCATAATTTATCAATTTCATCAGGAGTACGAAAGCATATGCTTTCAGGTTTTCCAATAAGAACTTCATCACAATTTTCAATTTCGTTAAATATTTCTCCCCATAATTTTACCTGTCTTGCTTCTTCTTTAAACTCATCAGCTGCTTCATCCAATACAGTTACAATAGTTTTTTTTCTTTCAGGGATTTGTATAGGAGTTTCGGTTATAAAGCGTCCAGAGTCAAAATATCCTTGAACCGTTACCAGCATATAAACCTCCAAAAATCATATTTAACTATAATGTTATATAAACCATTTGTTTTGTCAATTAGTTAAAAAATGAACTGCAAACAACTAAAAATATTGTACGATCTCACATAAATAAAACCAGATTTATGATAGGTATATTTTGGCAAACTCTTCATTTTATACCGCTTTTTACTGTAATAATTTCATTAAAAAAGTGTTATAATTATTATATGGCTAAGTTAAAAAAATCATTCACTTTTACGCTTTTTCTTGCTTTTTTATTACTTGTTTGCGTAAATGCCGCTGCAGAAAGGTTCGAATTCAGGCATGTTCCTGGAGCCCAATACAGGATAATCTCTGTTGTAGATGAAGTTGTTTTGGTCAACGGCGTTTTTGTCCATCGTGCGGAAATTTTAAACCGTATTGCCGTAGAAGTTACAAATGTAGAAGATGGAGCAGGGGAGCATAAAGCGACTTTTCAAACTTCTGAACGTTTATTATATGACCCCATTGTAGGAATGCAAACAGGAGTTGCAGGATATCAATGGTCAAGAGAATACGAAACTATCTTTTTACGTGATAAACTTGGTAATCTTACGATTGCCCCGCAGTATTATATGCCGGTAGTTCGTAATGTTCCTACATTCCCTGACAGGGAATTGCAAATCGGCGACAGATGGAATGCTCCGGCACACGAAGTACATGATTTTCGTGATGCTTTTGGAATAGAAGAACCATACCGGATTCCGTTTAATGCGTTTTATGAATATTTGGGTGAAAGACAATGGAAGGAAAAAACATATCCTGCTTTTTCTGTAAATTATAATGTCGATACAAGACCGCAGCCTGTACGCGGGCGTCTTTATCCTGTGCGCATAACCGGAACATTTAATCAGCTTGTATATTGGGATCGTACGCTTGGAAAAGAAGCAGCTTACGAAGAAGAATTCCGGATTACTTTTCATATGTCAGACGGAAGAATAATCGAATACCGCGGTACTGCGTACGCTGAATTAATTGATGCTGAATATATGGATAAAGAGCAATTAGTTGCAGAAATAATCGACCAAATTAACAGTCTTGGTTTAACTGATGTTAATGTCAGTGCTGTAGATGAAGGAATTTCTTTAAGCCTTGATGATATAAGATTTTATCCCGATTCAAACAGAATGCTTCCCGGAGAACAGGAAAAACTTGATTTAATCGCAGAAATTTTATTACGCTATCCTGACAGAGATATACTGGTAAGCGGTCATGCTGCTTTGGCAGGTTCAAGAGATTATTTAATGAGGCTTTCTCAGGATCGGGCAAGAGCTGTAGCGGACTATTTACTTTCCAGAAATGTGCGCACTGCCGATCGAATTGTGACTCGCGGATACGGCGCGGAAAGACCTGTTGCAGATAACAGCACAGAAGAAGGTATGAGAAGAAATCGAAGGGTAGAAATTACAATTTTGGAGAATTAGGATCGAAAATACCCTGTTTGTTATAAATAAAAATCTCGACCGTTTTTTCCCCCTTGCCACCGCTGTCGCTGTCGCTCTTGGTTTATTGCTGCCAGGTTTTTTTATACATTTAAGGCCGTTTGTTATACTGCTTTTTGGCATTATGACTTTTTCCGGCGCTTTAAAACTGACAGCCAAAGAATTGGGAATTGCGGTACGAAGCCCTATAGCTATCTTATTTTTCTTTTTTACAAGCCATGTTATTATGCCTTTAATTGCATTGTTTTCATCTTCGCTTTTTTTTGCCGACCTTGATCTTGTAACAGGATTTGTTTTATTGTTTGCAGGTCCTACAGCAGTTTCAGGTTTTATCTGGGTTTCTATTTATAAAGGCGATAAAGCTCTCGGGTTAACACTTATTCTTTTAAGCACTCTTTTGGCTCCATTGATTGTTCCGTTTACTCTTTCAATTTTAATCGGCGAAAAAGTAGTATTGGACATGAGCGGTATAGCTATTTCTCTATTGTTCATGGTTGTAATTCCTACAATCATCGGTGTTTTAATTAACGAAACCAGTAAGGGTAAAATCCCGAAAGTTATATGCCCGGGCTTGGATCCTTTTGCAAAAATTTGCCTTATTCTTGTTATTGCCGCCAATTCAGCGGTAGTTGCGCCTAACATACGCTTTGATAATCTTCTTATATGGAAAATAGCGCTTTTGTGCATTGTATTGACAGTTACTGGTTTTTTACTTTCAAAACTTACAGGTATAGTTTCAAAATCCGGTGAAGAAAAAAGTATATCGCTTTTTTTTGCAGGCGGTTTAAGAAATTTCAGCGCAGTTTTAACGATTGCTGTCGCATTTTTTCCGGAAGCTACAGCTTTACCTACATTGCTTTGTATTGTTTTTCAGCAGATAATAGCCGCTATCATGGGAAAAGTAATGATCAAAAAGAAAGATGAAAAAAATAAGAATTTAAACACGGAGTACACGGAGAACACAAAGTAAAGATAACGAATTATAACTCTGCGTCTCTGCGCCTTTGCGAGAGGTCTTCATTCTTCAAAATTATATCTTAAAACAGAATCATTTAAAATAAAGGCAACCTTGCCCTGCGATAACAAGCGGCGGTTTTCTTCCGAAGAAATAATTAAAAGCGCATCAGATCTTTCTATTATTAAATCTGTGGGTACTATGCCGAATACGCCGCGGGCAAAAATACGAAGCGGTCTGTCTCCTACAACATCCTGTAATTCAGCTGAAAGCCCGGAAGGATTATTAAGAAAAATATTTTGCAATGCCGAATAACGTACCATTGTTTTATCACGGGATTCAAGCATATTGCGTTCGTAAATAAGATTCATTTCACTGTCCCAAATCTTTGGAAAAAGGCAGGGAACAGGAAAAGCTGAACTTCTCATACCATGCTGGGGAAGGCTGTCTGATGCAATAATTAAAATCCCTGTGTACGGCACTGTCGAAACAGGATTTAAAACTCTTACTATGGGAGATGGCCGGTCGTTTCGCAAAAGAGCCGTGCTTAAATTTACAAGTGAAATGGAATGTCTTGCGGAAATTTGGCGCATATCAGGCGAGAGAGCGGGAGCCACAGAATTAGCTCTAAGTGTGATAACATCAAGTTCATGAAGACTAAGCTCACCTCTTTGTATAAGGTCTGCGATAGTGGTTGAAGAATCAACCTGTAGTTGCAAAAGACTTGGCTGTACTAACGAAATAAAGTCATCGTTTAAAATCGCCTCAGCCTGGTTTCTGCCAGCCGGAAGCCTTAAACCCGCCGAAGCCAAATCAAGAGAAACAGCCGAATTTACACTCATTGTATCCCATTCAATAGTGCTGGAAATAGTCGTTTTTGGCTGTGCAAATACCCCAGTTGCGACAAAAAATACTAATACTATTAAAATTAAATACCTCATTATTACATTTCCTTATATTAAATAACCACGGAGTACACGGAGTAACACGGAGGAAGGAAGAATATTCGAAGAAAAAACTCTGTGAAACTCCGTGTCCTCTGTGGTTTAAAATTCTTATATTCTACTTATCTTATCGGCAATCTTAGGGTTCTTCCTGCATGCAGAATATCATCTAATTTCATGCCATTGGCTTCAGCTATAGCTTGCGGATCAATACCGTATCTTCTGCCTATAGACCAGAAAGTTTCGCCTCTTTGAACCACATGAGTGCCGCTATTTGCCTGATTTACCGCAGGGGTTGAACTTGAAGGAGCGGAAACGCCGGGATATGCCGGTGTTACAACTGTTTCGCCGATTCTAAGATAGCGGTCAGAAATGCCGGGGTTATGCTGTTCTATCATGCTCAAAGAAGCGCCGTAATTTCTTGACATAGACCAAAGCGTATCCCCCTGGCGGACAACATGGTAATGATAACGAATCAAAGGCAAATCGTCTCTTTCAAGGACACTGACAGTTAGATCATGATACTCTGCCGGGATTTTTAATAAATGACCCGTACCTAAAGGGCTTATCCCGTGCAATAGTTCGGCGTTTAATTGACGCATTAAAGCCCTGTCAATGCCTATTTCATCTGCGATAATATCGATAGAAACCTGACGTTCCAATGGAATTGCAACCCATTCGAACCTTTCATGCCAAATATTAATTCCGTATTTTCTGGGTTTAGACATTACATAAGAAACAGCAATTAATCTTGGTACAAAATTTATGGTTTCTGCTCTTAATTCCCTTCTATTGCTTAATTCCCAATAACAATCTCTTCCTGTTCTTTGAATGGTACGGGTTACAGCTCCAAGCCCTGAGTTATATGCAGCCAGTGTTAATTCCCAGCAGCCAAGTCTGCCATATTCATCTTCAAGTTTTTGAAGCGCACCTCTTGTTGATTTAATAAAATCACGGCGTTCATCAATTAAATCAGTTACCTTCATGTCATAAGGAGCGATACTATTCATCATAAATTGCCATAAACCCATCGCTCCCGAGCGGCTTCTTGCGGTTATTTGGAACCCGGATTCAATAATGGGAAGATAAATTAATTCAGGCGGTAAACCGCGTTTTTTAACTTCTTCTCTTATAAAAGGCATATAAATGCTTGCACGATCCATAATTACATTTAAATTTGCAATACCCCGTGCACTTGAATATTGTTCGATGTAATGCTGTGTTAAAGCCTGTTCTAATGCTTTTTCTGTAAGCAGTGAATTAGCCGCAGGCTGTGATATGTTAAAGGAAGATCTAGTTATTTGTGCCGTTTGGCGTGCATTCGGCGCTTCTGTCCGCATCGGCCTTTCTTCCTCTTGCGCAAAAACTATATTTACATTGATTAATAATAGAAATTTTACCACAAACCACACGAAACGTACCTGCGGTACGCACACGAACTTGGTATTCGAAATCTTCTTGATTTTCGTGATGGTTCGTGATGGTTCGTGGTTAATAATTGTAAAATATTTTTGCACTAGAATTTCTCTCCGTAGTATATACCTGCCCATTCCCATCTGCCGTGAATCTCAGGATCCTGCGGGAAGTATATCTTTCTGAAATACAGATACCAGGTATTTAATGTTAATGACCAGCCTGTCGTTCTTAAAAACGCTTCATTGGCGTTAGAAGACGCATCCAGTGTAGTAGCAAATCTAATTTGATTGCCGTACATAAACTGAGAAAGATTAAACCTTGTCATACCCATATCATCAGTTTCTATTTGTTCCCAGGAACGGGCGAAAAAATTTACTTTTGCCTGATATTGAGAAAGAACCCTTGCGTTCCCGTCTGTTAAAGCATCTTCAACAGCTCTTCTTAATGCAGGTAAACTTTCAAAAGTCCAGTCTTTTTGTGATCTGCTGAAATCAACCTGTTGTTTTGCGTATTGATCGGCATTTGAGAAACCGGGAATAATTGTCCCTGTATAAGGCAGATAATTGGTATATGCCTGAATTGCGCCATTCCAGTCACCGACTTTTTCACATGCTTGACCGAGCATAAAATATGCAATACCTGATTCAATTTTATCCGGAAACCTGGATATTAATTCCTTGTAATACCAAACCTCGCGTTCAGGGTTCATGTTTAAATCAATTAAATTGCGCAGGCATACTAGATGTATGGATTCATCATTTATTATCAAATCAGGGTAATTTTTTACGATCATATCAAAATATAATGCGGCAATTGGTTTTGAATCCTGCTGAATAAATGAATGAGCAACCATTAAAAAATAAAAACCGTTATATGGATTTGCCGGATTATCGATGGTTCTTGCGTTTAAAAAATGAATTAACCTGTCGTAATCTTTCATTCTGGCGTAATTAGCGGCTATTTCTCTTGTAACGGCAAATTCACCTTCGCTGCCCGGTAATTCCTGTTCCAAAAGGCGGAATAATTCAAGTAATTCACTTCTTTGTTCTTTTGTACCCGTTAAATAATAAACGTCAATCCCGGATGTGTCTTCTCTTTGAAATAAAAAACATGATACAGGTATAATTAAGATTAATAAAAAAAATATGAAAATAGCAAAATTCTTGTATTTTCCGCGGTTTTCCATTGTTTATAATAGTATCATTATGTTATGATTTTGTACATGTGTTTGATTTAGCATTATTTTATTAAAATTTATGATGGAATATCTTAAAATGGTTATAAATATTCGAAAATTTGTATTTATTTTCTATTTCTTAACGCTGGTGATTTATTCATGCGGCTCTTCTCCCGAAGTACCGCATGATAATGATGAACCGGTTGTACGGCAGTTTCAAGGCGGAATTGCTGAAGAAATACGGACTTTAACAGAAACCGGAATTTTATCTTCCATGCTGGATGCTCTTGAATTGATTAGAAATAGAGACATAAGCGCTACCGAATTTGGGCGTATGATGACCGGAATTAATGTCTTGTTAATAAGACTGGTTTATCCTGATTCTGTGGCAACGCTGCCTATGATTGATCTTCCGTTAGCGTCAAATTATTCACATATTATAAGAGAAGCACAAAGAGGCAATTATATATCACCGGCATCTGCGTCTGTCGATTTTTTTGAACATATTTTACCTTTTTTGGCGATAAACGAACAAACCGGATCAAATGTTTTGTCTAACGCTTTAAGGGATTTAAATAAAGCCGTTTCTTTGCAGCCATCTTCTGTTCTTCCATTATATTTTACCGGTTTAATTCTTGAACGGGAGGGCAGGTATAATGAGGCGGAAGTGGCGTATAGAAGAGCGTATAATATTTCAAACAGATGTTATCCTGCTCAAATTGGCATTGGCAGAATTAAAAGATTTACAGGTAATGCAAATGAGGCAATAGATGTTTTTTCTGATTTAGCTATTCATTTCCCTGACAGCAATTTAATAAGAAGAGAACTTGCGATTTCATACTTTGTAAACAGAGACTGGTCAAGAGCGCTTTCATCGGTAGATGAAATTTTGCGTATGGAACCCAGAGACGGCGATTTTCTTTTATTAAGAGCATCAATTTTAATTGAACAAGGGCTTTTTTCACAGGCGAATATTTCATTGGACAGTTACGCATCCATCAATCCAAACAACAGAACATATCTTTTTTTGCGTGCCAGAGTACAAGCAGAAGGAAATCGAAACCGTGATTCTGCTTTAAATTATCTGCGTTCAATTTTACGCTCCAGTCCAAATGATGTCGAAGCTATGACTTACGCAAGTACTTTATTAATGGAATCGTCACGTCCTGCGGATCAGGCAGAAGGAAGAGAGTTGTTGGAACGTTTAAGGCTAACATCCGGGTCTTCCATAGATGTGTTAAGTTTAAGCCTTAGGGATGCCATCCAAAGGGAAAGCTGGCAGGAAGCGATGGGTTTTTTAAACAGGATTTTTACTGTTCGCCGCACCGATCAGGATTTAATTGACGGCTACTATATTGAACATAATCTGAGAAATAATACCCGTGCGTTTAACTATGCCCGCGAATTATACGAAAGAGATAATTCAAACAATGAATATACGATTATTTATATTTCTGCATTAATCGATAATGGCAGGCGGGATGAAGCCTCCCGTTTGGTAGAAAGCCGCCTGGCTTCTGTAAGCGGCGGTCAGGTAATGAGCCGTTATTACTTTTTGCGCAGCCGGCTGCAGACAAATCAGGATTCGGCGTTAAATGATCTGCGCTCAAGTCTTTTTGAAGACCCCAGAAACCTTGACGCTATTATTTCCATGTTTGAAATATACCATGTACGCCGGGAAGAACGCCGTGCTGTTCATTATTTAAGGCAGGCGCTCGCCATTTCACCCGATCATCCGCGGTTACGCCCATATATGAGGGAATATGCCCCTTTACTGGAAAGAAATTAATTAAAATTAAGAATTTACCACGGAGTACACGGAGTTTCACGGAGTAGGTAGAGTTTTTGTACTAAAACCTCTGTGTTCCTCCGTGTCCTCTGTGGTTACTTATTCTTCTTATAATTCTACTTGAATAAGATGTCCTTTTTATGCTAGTGTTATCAATAATACTATATTTTAAGGATGTTTTTCATGTATACATTTTTTCTTCCACTTTTAATGGGAGCTCCGCAGGGTGGAGATGCTGCAGGAGGGACAGGGGGTGACTTTTTAAGCACTTTCATATTTATTATCCCGATGATTCTGATTTTTTATTTCTTATTAATCAGACCGCAAAGCAAAAAACGTAAAGAAGCCGAAAAAATGCACGCCGGTCTTAAAAAAGGCGACAGGATTGTCACTATTGGCGGGCTTTACGGAACAATTCAAAGCGTTAGAGATACAACAGTTATCATTAAAGCAGATGATAATGTTAAATTGGAATTTATGCGCAGCGCAATTTCCAGTGTTGTAAGCCAATCATCATCAAGAGATGATTCATCAAAAGATGATGAATATAAAATCAAAGAAGATGATTATAAAATCGGAGATGGAGGATCAACAAACGATAATTCATCTGCGGAGAATAGATAGATATGAGTAAACGTTACAGATTTATCATTCTGCTTATTGTGCTTGGAGTTTGTTTTTTATTCCTGTGGCCTACAATACGCTGGTATTTTTTTATTCCAAGAGAACAGCAGGCTCTGGCACTGGAATCAAGACAGTACATTAGAACATATTCATCTCAGGCTGCTCAGGCAGATTTAAGGCGGATAATCGATGCAGCCGGTGTCGGCGGTGATGTTCCTGAAGGACTGGAATTTTTAATTCCTGTCGCAAGAAAGAATTATAAAGCCAATAATAAACCGCTTCCGCAGCAATGGACAGCAAGGGCAGTCCTTGAATCCTTCTTTAACAGAAGAGAAGCGCTGGATACAATCGAACAAAAATACCGTGATGAAATTTTTTCTCTTAAAGATCTGCAAAACGGCGCTGTTAAACTTGGTTTGGATCTTTCAGGCGGTATAAGTATTGTTTTAGAGGTAGGCCGCACATTAACAAATGATGATCCGGTTGATGCAATGAATCGTACTTTGGGATTTTTAAACAGCCGTATTGACCAGTTTGGACTGACAGAACCTATTATAAGAAGACAGGGAACAAGTCAAATATATATTGAAATTCCAGGTAACGCCGATCCGGAAAGGATTAATGACATCATAATGGGAAAAGGCAGCCTTACATTCCATCTTGAAGATACTGATGCGACTACCGCGTTTTACAGATATTACAGAGCAAATCCGGATACTACATTTAACGCAAGCGGAAATCTGGAAAACACTTCCATCATTCCGCCTCATACAATGCTTCTTGGTGTTTATATAAAAGACAGATACGGGTTGGATGAACATGACAGGAATACTGACGGTACTTATAAATATATTGTAGTTGAAAGAGACGTAGGTTTGGACGGCAATTATATTGAACAAGCATCGGTAGATCGAAACCACATCACAGGTAAACCGGAAGTTATTTTCAGATTAAATGAAGAAGGCGGTAAAAGATTTAACAATCTTACATCAGCTAACATCGGCAGAAATCTTGCTATTGTAATGGATGGCAGGGTCAGGTCAAGTCCTACAATTCAATCAGCTATTGGTGACAGAGGATCAATTTCCGGTTTTGATCAGGAAAGTGCGGAAAGTCTGGCTCTTATATTAAGAAACGCTGCTTTACCTGTTGAACTTGATGTTGCAAGTCAGCAAAGTATCGGTCCTTCATTGGGAGCAGATACAATCAGACAAGGGCTTTATGCTTTACTCGGCGGCATTGTCGCAGTTTTAATTTTCATGCTTATTTATTACAGAACAGCAGGGATTAACGCCGTTGTCGCTCAGTTATTAAATTTTTATATAATGTTCAGTGTGCTTTCCGCTCTTGGTTTTACTTTGACATTACCTGCTATTGCGGGATTTATTCTGACAATCGGTATGGCGACAGACGCTAACGTAATTATTTTTGAACGAATGAAAGAAGAAATGCGTCTTGGTAAATCCAGAAAAGCCGTAATAGAAGCCGGTTTTAGCAAAGCATTTTGGGCAATTATGGACTCTAACATAACTACATTTATTGCAGCGCTTTTCCTTTCACAGCTTGGTTCAGGTCCAATCAGAGGATTTGCTGTAAGTCTTTCAATCGGTGTTTTCTCGTCAGTCTTTACAGCTCTTTTTGTATCCCGGCTTATCTTCGACTTCGGCACTGATGTTATGCGCAGTAAAAAATTAGCTGTAAGCTGGACTACCAAAATACAGGAAAGTAATGATACATTCCGCGCAAAGGCGGTTAGTTTATGAAAAAAATACTTCGTTTTTCAAAATTCTTTATACCTGCAGCAATAATTTCCATTATACTTGTCGCTTTTGGCGTATTTGGTTATATCTTTAACGACGGATTCGCTTTAGGTGTTGATTTTCAAGCCGGTTTGATCCAGGAAATAAAAATTGCACCTACTGCTTTCAGTTTACGCTGGAATGGAACAGAAACTGCATCTGTTTCATACAATAGTTCAAATGTTTTTATTAATATTTCAGGCTTGGGTGTGGATATCAGGTCACATCAATTTTCGTATAGCGAATACAATACAATTGGGTCGCTTGCAAATGCAATGAGACAGCAGCTTGAAGATTTAGAAGTTACCGTAAATGCAAATCAAGGGATTAATTCTCAGTATTTGATTTTTAATACTCTAAGTAATCCGTCATTGGACAGTGAAAATGCCTATGTAATTCATTATCTGGAACCCAATGCAGCTGCAATTGATATTTCCGAAGTTAGAAATGCAATGGCTGGTTTCAGTCATGGTGTTGCGGTGCAAAACGTAGGTTCTTCTGCGGATCGTCATTTTATGATCCGCGTCGAAGATAAAGATGAAGGACGTGTCAGTTCTGCTGAAATCGTACAAATACTGGATAATTATTTTAGTACATATTTCGGCAAAGGCTGTATCGCAGTAATTCGTTCGGATTATGTAGGATCGCGTTTTTCAAGAGATTTAACCGATCAGGCTGGAATACTTATTTCTCTTACTTTGCTTTTGGTTTTAATTTATTCGACAATACGTTTTAAACTGCAATACGCAGTCGGAGCGGTAATTGCCATCATGTATGATGTTATTATTATTGTAGCTTTTATGGTTTGGACACGAATGGAATTTACAACATTAAGTATTGCGGCAATTCTTACAATACTTGGTTATTCTACAAATAACACAATTATTTTCTTTGACCGTGTAAGGGAAAATCTGCGTGTCTATCCCGATCATTCCTTTATTGATATTTTAAATATTTCATTAACAGGGATATTAGGGCGTACCATTATAACAACGGCAACGACGATGCTCGCTGTATTGGCATTATTTGTTTTTACATCCGGTTCAATGAAGGATTTCGCATTGGCTCTGTTGGTTGGTATGACTTCCGGCGTATTTACAACACTTTTCATCGTTTCAGGTTTTGTAAACTTCTGGCAAAATCAAAAGTTAAAACGTGAAAGATTAAAACTTGCCTCGAAGTAAAATAGAATATATTCACACAAATAACATGGGGATGTAATTTGTACATCTCCGTGTTTATATGTTTGGTGTGATGTATTATATAAATTATTATGAAAGTTATAAGAGCAAGGGTTCTGGGATTTTGCATGGGAGTGCGCAGGGCTGTTGAGCTCGCAGAAGCTGAAGCTCGCCGCGCTTTGGCAAGCGGCTCTTCTGTTTATACTATTGGTCCATTAATCCATAATCCAAAAGTTTTAGAAAATCTCAAAAAAATGGGAGTTCATGTTATTGATGAGCTTACGCAATTAGATAAAAATTGTTCTGTTATAATACGCGCGCACGGAATTGAACCGCATATCGAAAATGAACTTTACAGTAAAGGAATAAATATTATAGATGCTACCTGTCCAAATGTAAAAGCAAGTCAGATAAAAGCGGAAGAGCTTTTTCAGGCAGGTTATTGTCTTTTTATAGCGGGAGAAGCCAATCATGCCGAAATCGTAGGCATTATGGGTTATATGCAATCCAGTAATACGAGTTTTTGCAAGGTAGTAGGAAATACTATAGAAGCCAGAAGAGAAGCTAAAAAACTTTACAGCATAAATAATGACGCAAGAACTGCTTTACTAGGACAAACAACACTTTCTGAAGAAGAATATACCGAAATAGGAGAAGCTGTTGGGTTATTTTTTCCAAATCTGGTTATAATACAAACTATCTGCGCCGCTACAAAAGAACGTCAAAATGCGCTGCGTGATTTATTAAATCATGTTGACGCTGTAGTTATTGCCGGCGGAAAAAATTCGGCAAATACACGCAGATTACTTGCGATTGCGCAAAAATACGGCAAACCAGGTGTTCTTGCTGAAAGTAAAGCGGATATACCGCAATCATTTTTTGCCTTTAACACAGTAGGTCTTTGCGCCGGAGCGTCTACTCCTGATACTATTATAGATGATATAGAAAAGGAATTATTAAAATAATGGAAAATGCATAAATGAAACATTTGTTTATAATTAACCCTGTCGCAAAAGGGATAAAAGGAAAAACAAAAAAACTTAAAGAAATGATCCATTCATTTTTTAAGGAATATCCTGATTTGCATTTTGATATTTTTGAATCAAGATGGTGTCGTGATTCTCTTACATTTATACGCCGTTATATAACCGATAAAGACGAAACTTTCCGCATACATTCAATTGGAGGAAACGGCACGCTTTATGAAATAGTAAACAGCATTGTAGGGTTGGAAAATGCGCAGGTTGCGGCACATCCTTACGGCAGCGCTAATGCTTTTTTAAGATATTTCGGCTCCAAAAATCAAAAACATTTTCTTTCATTAAAGAGTCAGGTTTTTGATAAAACCGTTTCTTTGGATATTATCCGATGCGGTACTAACTATGGCGTTGGTTTTGCATTGTCTGGAATGGAAGCTTTTGTAAATATGAAAGGCGACGAATGGATTGCAAAAGGAATGCCGGAAGATATAGCTTATATGGCAGCTGCGGTATACTATTTTTTTAGAGGAAAAATTACCCAAAAATATTTTATAGAAATTGATGATGAAAAAATAGAAGGCGATTTTTTATCAATATTGGCTGCGAACGCGCCCTGTTACGGAAAAAATATGTATCCTGCAGTTGACGCGCATCCTGACAGCGGAAGATTAGATGTTTATTTATTGAAAAATACATCCAGGCGAAGACAGTTATTAAATATTCCTGTTTATACATCGGGCGGATATCGTAAAATACCGGATGTAATTTCTTATTACAAGGCTAAAAAGATAAAACTTTATTCAGATAAAGTTATGTGTATGAGTATAGACGGACAAACTTTATACGGCACTTCAATTGAATATGAATTAATTCCTAAAGCGATTAATTTTGTATGTCCAAATGAAGTTGATCTTGCAAAATTACCGCTTATATACGGCAACCCCAAAGAAGGATTGCGTACATGAAAAACCTGATTAAAACTACAAAAACGCCTATCAGATATATAATAATCATGCACGCTATTACGCAAGCATTAATTTTTATAATTTTTGACCTTAACTATTCACTTCAGCGTATTATCGCCAGTATTTTATTAATTGTTATCGTACTGATTTTTACTAATATTAAAACCTTATCAATACAGCTCCTTTCTTTAATTCTGCCGTTATCAGTATCTGCCGTAGAAATTGTAACCGCTTCTTTTTTTACGGACGGAAACCGTATAATATATATTTTTTTAATAGGTTGTTCGCTTGTTGGTTTAATTTATATTAATGTTAAAAGTTTATTTATAACGGCTATCTTTACATGGGTAGCAGTAGCTTTTTTATTATTTGTGTGCAATATCCGGCTTATGGGTTCAAATTATACCTTTAATGATGAATTATTTTATTTTTTTGGACTGACTTTTATTTATATAATAGTTTTAATAATCGGAAAACATTCTGTAGGGATGCTCAGTCGTTCACAGAAAACCGGACAGACTTTTGACAAGGTTTTGGATGAATCATCGGGTTTAATTGTAATTGTAAATAATGAAGCGCGTGTTGAATATATAAGTAAATCATTTGCTAGAATTCTTGATTTTGAAAAACAGGAATATGCGATAAATTTGCCGTTTGTTGATTTATTTCCTTACATTGAATTAAAATACTTTTTCGGCGAGCTTTTAGAACGCAATGATACTATAGAAACATCTTTTGATATTATTACTAATGACGATGGACAATCTCCTGTTATCCGCAGTTTTATGCTTCATTCCATACCGATGGGTGCAAATGGAATTGCGCGTTTTTTTGATTGTGTAGAAATAACGCCGATAATTGAATCGCAGCGGACTGCTGAAGCAGCTACCAGATCAAAGAGTGAATTTTTGGCAATGATGTCGCACGAAATACGAACCCCGCTTAATGCGATTATGGGAATTGCCCAAATCCAGCTGGAAGACAGCAGCCTGCCGGAAAAATATACAATAGCGCAGGAAAAAATATTTTCTTCAGGAAAAAGCCTTCTTGGAATTATCAATGATATTCTGGATATGTCTAAAATTGAAACAGGTAAACTGGAGTTTATAAGCAATGAATATGATATAACAAGTCTTATAAATGATACAGTTCAATTAAATATGATAAGAATCGGATCAAAACCTATAGAATTTATACTTGATGTAAAAGAGGATCTTCCTCTTAATTTATACGGAGATGAATTACGTCTTAAACAAATATTAAATAACCTGCTTTCAAATGCGATTAAATACACAGAAAAAGGATATGTAAAATTATCTGTCAGGCACGAAATAGAGCAAAATTATATTAACTTGATTTTTTCTGTTGAAGATACAGGACAGGGTATGAAAAACGAAGATATAGAAAGGTTATTCACAAAATATCTTCGATTTAATATTGATGCCAACCGTTATACAGAAGGAACAGGTTTAGGTTTAAACATCACTAAAAAACTTGTAAAAATGATGGATGGTAAAATCAATGTACAAAGCGAATATAAAAAAGGCAGTGTATTTACAGTAGTTGTAAAACAAAAAGTAAGTTATACGCAGGATATTACAGAATATACTCCAATCGGCATAGATACTGCGCAAAAGCTGTGCAATTTTACTTTTAATAACGAACAACAGGCTGTAAAATTAAAAATTATCCGTGATCCAATGCCTTATGGAAGCGTATTAATTGTTGACGATGTTGAAACAAATCTTTATGTAGCAGCAGGTTTATTAAGACCTTATAAACTTTATATTGAGACTGTCACGAACGGTTTTGCGGCAATTGATAATATAAAAAACGGAAAAAATTATGATTTAATTTTAATGGATCACATGATGCCTGTTATGAACGGAATAGAAGCTGTAAAAAAAATCCGTGAATGGGAAGCCGAACAAAGCGGAATTAAAAAGGATTATAAACGCATCCCGATTGTAGCATTGACAGCTAACGCCCTTGCCGGTAATGAAGAGATGTTTGTACAAAATGAGTTTGACGGATTTATACCAAAACCGATAGATATAAGGCTTTTAAACAATATATTAAACAAATTTATCCGTGACAGAAATCCGCAGGAAGCTGCAAAATACAAACCGGAAACTGTAATAATAGACGAATAAAACTGTTTGTTTTAATTGCCGAAACCCATTTCGCCTAACGCTTTTTCCGTTTCGGAAATTTCATCAAACTGAACGGTATGATCGGCATATATAATTGAATTTTCATGCCCTTTACCCAAAAGAATTACAAGATCTCCTTTTTTTGCCAAACCTAAAGCAGTGCGGATTGCCAAAGGCCTATTTGGTATTAAAAAAAGATTTTCATTACGGCTGAAAATGGTTTTATTTTGTTCCTGTATTACACCTTTGGAAATTTCTTCAAGGATGTCCATAGGGTTTTCTTTTCTTGGGTCTTCATCTGTTAAAATAATTATATCCGAAAAAGCGGCGGCCATCTGTCCCTGCTCACTTCGTTTTTTGGTGTCTCTTTCTCCTGCCGATCCAAAAAGACTTATTATTTTCCCTCCCGTTTTATCCAGTCTTTCTCTAAGCGGCGGAAAAATTGCCTGAAAGGATGAAGGAGTATGAGCATAATCAATTACAACTTCAAAAGGCTGTCCTTTTTCGATAGTTGTCATTCTGCCTTTTACAGGTTTTAATTCTTTTACCAATGGAACAATTTCTTTTATTGGAAGATTTAATAAATTGGAAACAGTAAGAATTGCGGCAAGTACATTAGCTGAATTAAAAGCGCCGGGGAGCCTGTCCCGGAAATTTAAACGCTCGTTTAAAGAAGGTATATAAATAATATACCAGTTTCCCAAAGTACCGCTTTCGATTGCTTCAAGGATTATATCTCCGTCCCTTCCTGCAGGGCTGTATTTATAAGCTCTGCATTTTGCCGCTTTAATAAAATATTTTGCGCTTTTATCATCGGCGTTTATTACACTAAATGGAATCTGTTCCAGGTTTTTATTCTTTTTTTGTTTAATGCGGTATTTATCCAATGTTCTGAAAAGATTTGCCTTGTCGTCCCTGTATTGCTCCCATGTTCCGTGAAATTCAAGATGTTCATGAGTTAAGTTGGTAAGAACGCCGCAGCAGAAATTAACATCTCCAAGGCGGTTTGTCTTTGGCGAAAGACCATGAGAACTTGATTCCAATACAACATACTCACAGCCGTTATCTGCCATTTCTCTTAATAGCCGCTGTACAACAGGTGCTTCTGGCGTGGTTTGGTGCTCTATATTCCATTGAATGTCATCGCCAAGACAATGCTGAACCGTAGAAATAAAACCCGTTTTTTTATTTAAAAGTTTTAGTAACTGCCAAATTAGATAAACAGTTGTGCTTTTTCCTTCAGTTCCGGTAACGCCGATTACCAGTAATTGCTGTGACGGAAAATCGTAAAAGGCGGCAGAAATGGGAGACATTGCAAATCGCGCGTTTTTTACTTTTAAATAAATAACATTTTCTTTTTTATCATTTTTATTAATTTCATTTTCATGAACAATAACAGAAGCTCCATTATTAATTGCGTCATTTATATATAAACTTCCGTCTGTATGCAAACCCGGTAATGCGAAAAAAAGACTTTTAGATTTTACATTTCGTGAATCATATTCTAAAGAGGTTATCAAAGGATCAAGATTTTCCTGAATTACTATATTCCCTGTAAACCCTGCTTTTTTAGCGGTTTCTTCTGTAAAAAATTGTGAAAGATGCTGTTCCACTTTTTTATTTATTCCTCCGAAAAAACTACTGCAGTAAAAGTATAAAGTTGATTAACAGGAGCTTTATAAGAATTTGGCGGTAAACCTGCTTTTACGCAAATATAATCAAGGTATTCTTTTTGGTTCCAGCCCTGTTCAACAGGAACTTGCGGAAGTAATACACCGGATCGTCCTTGACCTGTCAATAATAATCCGTGAACGCCGACTTTTACTTCATTATAATCGAGGCATGGTGACATTGGTGAAAGAGCCGAAATTTCGATATGGAGTTTTGATAGTTCATCTTTTTTTAACGGAGGAAAACGCGGATCACCAAAAGCGGCTTCCCTTGCCATCTGGCGCACAGTTTCTATAAGTGCAAGGTTAGCAGTCATTCTGCCGATACAGCCTCGCAAACTTCGTCCCCTGTCGCTATTAATATGTAATGTTACAAAAGCGCCGCAAGGGGTGTTAAGGTTTGAAGTTTCATCATATTCAAACGTATTCCATTTTGGCATTCGCTTTTCAAGTTCTGCGGTAATTGATTCCCGCGCCTGAGATAATAAAATTTCCTGTTCTTTGGTTGTAATGGTAAATTCCATATGTATACTATATTATATTATAGGAACGTTTAATGAAACAAGGAAGAACTACTAAAGTTGTTAAAATCGGCGGCTTTTCTCATATAAACAGTGTCTGCATTGGCGCTGATAATCCTATAGTTATTCAAACCATGTGGAAAGATCGTTTTTCAAACCATCTTTCATTTGAGGATTTACAAAATACGGCTCAAAAAATTGATAATCTTGCAGCTTTAGGCTGCCAAATTTTACGTTTTGCCGTTCCTGATATAAAATCCGCAGAAACACTCGGAAACCTCGCTCAAATGGTAAAAATGCCGCTTGTAGCGGATATTCACTTTGATTATAAAATAGCTCTTAGATGTATGGATTTCCCTGTCGCAAAAATTCGCATTAATCCGGGGAATATTGGCAGCAAAGATAAAGTCTGTGCCGTTCTTGAAAAAGCCGCAGCGGGAAATATCCCCATTAGAATTGGTATAAACGCAGGAAGCCTGCCTTCTGACCTTTGTAAGGAGGTACAGGATGGTTTAAACGTTAGTTCTGCTTTAGTTAAAGCTGCGCAAAGAGAATTGGCTTTATTTAAGGAATTTG
This sequence comes from Treponema sp., assembly GCA_009781475.1. GTDB lineage: Bacteria > Spirochaetota > Spirochaetia > Treponematales > Breznakiellaceae > WQXQ01. The sequence goes on along the minus strand of WQYB01000008.1, from coordinate 30,958 downwards.
GATTTACTAATTTTCTGGTATCAATGAAAGCCAGCGGAATTGCCGATAATATAGAAGCTAACCGTATTATTTCACAGGTAACCGATGCACCTTTGCATATTGGTGTTACAGAGGCAGGTCCTTTAGCAGCAGGAGCGGCAAGGAATACAGCTGCACTCTTAACCCTTTTAACAGAGGGAATCGGCGATACAATCAGGGTATCCCTTTCGGATACAATGGAAAATGAAATAATTGCCGCAAGGGAAATTATAGCGGCAGCTTGCGAATTATCGCAGGGGAGTGAACATTTTAAACGGTTAAAACGTACAGGGGTAAAGATAATTTCTTGTCCTCGCTGCGGCAGGTACGGTTTTGATACCCACGGTTTTACAAATCGCTGGGAAAACAGGTTGTATTCGATTGATAAGGATATGACAATTGCCATAATGGGCTGCGAAGTAAACGGTCCTATAGAGGCAAAACATGCACATCTTGGCATTACAGGAGTTGGAGATAAAGTGTTGATTTTTAAACATGGAAAAGTGATAAAAACAATAACAGCAGATAGTGCTGATAAAATATTTAATGAGGAATTAGAAAAATTATGAAAGAAAAAGATACCAAAAATTTTACCACGAACCAACACGAACCAACACGAAAAATAATAAGATATCGAAGTAAGGGTTCGTGGAGTTCGTGTGGTTTGTGGTTGATTATCCTTCTATTATTTCTATCGATAGATCTTTTCGCACAGGGTGCGAATCCTCCCTGGTGGCTTTCACTTGAAAACGGCAAACAAAGGTTTCGCTCGCAAGACTATGGCACTGCTTTGATGTTATTCGAAGATGCAAGGCGTAACAGACGTGCAATGTACGAACAAATGGAACGTGATTTAATAAACTTGCTTTCGCTTAACGACGTACGCAGGTTAGGAGATTATCTTGACAGGGTAGAACGCTTTTCAAATGATCGCCACTATACTGCTGCATCCGCTGCTTTGGAAGAATTATACTACCGTGTTCCTAAAGCAAGCCTTAATAACTCCGCTCTTGCCGCTCTTACCGCTCTTGGCAAATTAAAAGATTATCCCGAAGCGGAATACTGGATTGGAGAAATTTACCGCATCGAAGGAGAGTTATCTCTTGCGCTGTCTCAATACCGCAGAGCTCTTTCCATGCGTGCCAATTTGGAAGATCCCAATTTTAGTACGACATTGCAATATAAAATCGCAAGTATTTTAAGAACAAGACAAGAGTTTGATGAAATGATAATTGTTTTAGAATCAATAATTGCTGATAAAGATACATTATGGGCAGATGCCAGAGCAGCCGCCAATACACAAACCGGATCAAGAGGAGAAGCGCTGCGTCCGTCTTACCAACAGGCATCGGCTTCGTTTGCAAGGACTGCAATGACATCAACATTAACAAATCATGGTATTAACCGCTTTTTGGAAATGTACCGTTACAATAATAATACAGTAGAACAGGCGCACAGGCTTTTAGGTTTACACCTGGTTATTTCAGGCCGTCCTTCTGCAGAAGATCATCTTATGTTTGCTTTCCTTATTCAAAATACGATAATAATTGAGGAAGTAAGAAGGCGGCAATTTGATTTTACATATACAAACTTGCAGGATTTAGCTCGTGAAATTAACAGAAACCAGCTTTTGTTATCATACATGGAAGAAGTTGAATATTACAAAACCACTTATTATCTTGCAGCCAGCCTTTTTAGAAACGGTAAAACAGCTGTTTCTCGTTCAATTTGGGAGTTTTTAGCGTCACAGCCTCAGGCAGGAGAGTGGTACGATCGCGCTGTCAGTCAGCTGCGCAATCCCCGCGTTGAAACAATTGTGATAATGCCTTAATTTTATTTTTCTTTTTTAAAGACCGGTTTTAATTTTTATATTGCTGACGTATTGTTTCTATTGTATTAATTACTTGTTTTGTAAAATCGTTTGAAATGCGGTCAACAATAGAAATTTCTTCTTTATTTGAAACTCCTTCACCTTTAAAAAGCTCCCAAACTTCAACTTTTAAAGCGTAAGCCAGGTTGCAAAGAGTTTTGGCTTGAGGAAAGTTATTCCCACGCTCAATATTAGATAAAAAAGTAACAGAAATACCAGCTTCTTCGGCAAGGTCAAGTTGCGAGAGTTGTCTGCGAAATCGCAGGAATTTGATGTTTTTACCTAAAATCTTTCTTAAATCTTGTTCTTCCATACCTTATATAACTGCTTTTGCTCCTTTTTCATTAATTATATTAAAAAGTTCTTTTAATCTATTGACAAACAAGTCATACTTCTATAGTATAGAAGAGATAGTTCTAGCTAAATTGTTGGATTAATTAAAATGATGAAGAAATTAACAAAGAATTATATTTTTTCTAAAGAAATTATTACGTTTGTAACGATAATTCTAATATTTATTATTTTCTTCTTGACTGCAAGATTTTCTTTTGCTCAAATTGATGATGAAACAACACCAAAAAATTTTATTTCAGTTGATTTTGGACCATTAATTACAAGTTTTACTATTATAAATATTTCTTCGCAATACGAAAAAAATAATACAGCTTTTGGTTTCGGAGTTAATTACGAAAGATTATTAACAACAGCTTTTAGTATAGGAGGTGATATAAAATATACTTTTATGAATTTTCCATTATATGATGCCGGATTTAATTCGTTAAATATTACAATACACGGACGTTACTATTTATTTTCTTTACCAAAAGGATTATTTTTTGATTATAACTTGGGAGGTCTTTGGCATCATTCACCTTATCAAAGCAATTTTATGCTTTCTATTGGTTCTGCATTGGGTTATAGATTTAATATAAAAAGCCGTTTTTTTGCAGAAGTATATATTGGATGGGCTGTTTATTCAGGTGATAAATATCTAGCTCCCTGGTCATTGATGTCACTTTCAGAATTAATAATTCCGGGATTATATATCAGTTTACCTTTAGGTTTTTCTTTTTAAATATGATTATAAAAATTAAAACAATGCTTATTTTATTTCTAGCTTTTTATTTTTTTTCATGTAATATTGATATGAACTTATTTAGTAATTATTGGTTTAAAAACGATAATTTTGATTTTAATGTTTATCCTGTTCTAAAAAAAACTGATGAAGAATTCAAGATTTTACTTTTAGCTGATACACAATTAGAATTTCATTTTGAAAGTTTTACAGCTATTTCACAAACCTTTGAATTAATAGAAAATGAAATATTAAAACATAAACCTGACTTAATAATTTTGCTGGGAGATAATATAAGCGGCGGCGGTTTTGTAAATTCAAGTGCAGCGCAGCGTTTGATAATGTTTTTAGATAGTTTTAAAATACCTTACGCATTAGTGATGGGAAATCATGATGGATATGGTTATTTTTGGACTGAAGATGATAATAGTAAAGAAGTTATTGCTAATATATATAAAAACGGACTTTATTCTCTTTTTCAAAGAGGACCGGCTAATCTTGGAGCAGGAAATTACGGAATTAATATTCTTAACGATGAAGGGTTATTAATTTACAGCTTGATTTTAATGGATAATTCAAGAGGATATTTTACAAAAATGCAAGTAGATTGGTATGAGTGGTTTATTGCAGGAATAAACAATTTAAAATATGATCAATACTATAATTTAAATGATAAACCTATTCCAAGTATGTCATTTTTTCATATACCATTACCTGAAACATCATCCTTGTATGATGAATTAAAAGTTACTAATCCGCCGCTTGCTGCAGAATATTTTCGGGAAGAAGTAGGCGGCAGGGGTGCTAAAAATTTTGGTATGTTTGAAAAAATGAAACAAATGCAGAGCACAACGCATCTTTTTTTTAGTCATGATCATTTAAATATTTTAAATTATGAATATCAAGATATTCGATTTATTTATGGTATAAAAACCGGATATTGTTATTATTTTTCTCCTGATAGGATAGGAACAACACTGATTACTATCAGTGACTGTGTTTTACCAAATGAAATAAAAGTCGATATTTCTTATAGTTTTTATTAATGATTTATATTTAAAATCCTATAATCTCTGGTAATAATTTCAAATATTTCCTATGTATTCCAACTACATTCTATGATATACTTAATTTAACCATGTTAATTATTTCCGGTATACCTGTCGAGGTTTGCAAAAAAAATGTCAAAAACATGCGTCTTTATGTAAAACCGCCGGACGGTAAAGTCCTTGTAACAGCGCCGCTTTCCATGATGAATTACGAAATTGAAAGTTTTGTTCATTCCAAAGCTGACTGGATAAAACAACATGTAGATAAATATAAAAAATTAAAACTTCCATCAGATAGAAAATATGTTTCAGGAGAAAGTATATATGTTTGGGGGCAGCAATATTTGCTTCAAATAAAAAACGGCAAAAGAAATTCGATTGTACTTTCCGATGATAATGCCGTGTTTACTGTTAAAAAAGGAATCACAAACGAAAAACGTGAAAAATATATCCGTGATTGGTATAAAAAATTATTAATAACAGAAATTGAATCAGTATTGCCAAAGTGGGAAAATAAAACAGGTTTAAAAACCGCAATCTTGCAGACAAAGTATATGAAAACAAAGTGGGGTTCCTGCAAACCGAAACAAAGAAAAATTTGTTTAAACGTGAGGCTTGCGAAGTATGATCCGCGATGTCTTGATTATATTATCCTGCATGAACTTATTCACTTTGCAGAAAGAGGGCATAACGCGCGGTTTAAATCATATTTGGATAAATATATGCCTGATTGGAGAAAAATTAAAACAACATTGAACAAACAGGAAATGGAGTGATTAGAGCGTCATAAATTGATACCCTAACAGACATTAAGTAAAAAATATCATTTTTATTCATTTTTCTTTAAATTAACAGACATAACCTCTCCTATTTTATCAAATCATTTCCTGCCAAGAATGTCATTATTTTAAAATCCCTGGTTAAAATATTATCCAGCTAATTTAATTTCTATACCTGTTCTTTGAATCTCAGGAAGAAAATCTGCATAATCCTCATTCGGTACAATTATATGCGGTTCAATTCTAAAATCAATTTTTTTTCTAAGACGCCAAATTAGTACAATAGCTTCTTCATAATCGCCAATCCATTCGTCAACAATAAGTGCAATATCTATATCGCTGTCTTTTTCTGGGCAATCATTTGCGAACGAACCAAAGAGATATGCTTTATTAATTTGCATTGGAAAACTGCTTTCTTTTACCAATTCCAGGTATTTTTTTGCAATAGATATTATATCTTCTCTTTTATCCATTGTAATAATTCCTTTGTTTTAGTATATATACTACCTATTCTATCGTTTGTTAAATATTGAACTAATTTATTTTTATAATCTGGATAACGTGCTTCTATGTTAAGTGGATTCAATATTTCAATAAACGCTATTTGCTCATCACTTAAAAAACTATAAATCCCGGATTGCTGTGCAAGGTATTCTAAATCATGTTTGTACGGAGGGGTATCGTTTTTTACTTTTGTATAATAGGCTTTAAATAATTTTTCTACAGCTTGATGGCACATAAACCCTGAATATAGATTATGTTCATTTTTTAATAATGTTTCCGCAACCAAAAAATCGCTGTTTGACAAATTTATCCAATAATTTATCTTTTCTTCGATCGTCATATTTTAATGGTATCATAATTTATTTGATAAAACAAGCTAAATTATTATGTCGAATAACCCAGATTTTTATTGAAAATTTTAATTTATCGGGCAACCCGGATTTGGGGTTCCGGTCGCTGACTTCCTGTTAGCTCCCTTTACCCCCATCTGCGTGCTCCCGGCGCGTCCTGCGCCGCATATTTTGTTAAGGCTTACGCCTTATCATTTTTACAGGAGCACTACGTTTCAAATCCGAATTATTTAGTTATGCTACATTTTTCTCTAAAATTTTAAATTATGTTTAATTTAAATGTATCGGGCAACCCGGATTTGAACCGGGGACCCCAAGTCCCCCAGACTTGTACGCTAAACCAACTGCGCTATTGCCCGTCAGATAAACCTGATTGTAAAAAGATAACAAAATGGTTGTTTTTTGTCAACAGTCGTTGGATAATACAAAAATAATGTTTTGAAATGGTTATTTTATAGCTTATTTTGCCGTATATTATTAAATAGAGAAGAAATATGAAAAAAAATATAGCTTATGATCTTGGTGAATTTACCTGGGTAAATGAATTGGAACCAAAGTCACAAAGAGGCTGGTTATTGGATGAAGAAACAAGAACAAAAGTATCAAATGGGTCTATAAAGTTTTTTGTTCTGGCTCTTTGCGCAGAAGATATCGAAAGAGTGGGTATATTAGGCGGTATAGATATTATATTAAATTATGATATCCATGGACAAAAACATCATGAAAACGCTTTTTCATGGAATTGGAACAGTATAACAAAAACAGGCGGCTGGATAACCTACAATGACCTTTTAAAAGAAAAGTGTGTAACATTGGATTCAGGTATAATTTATCTAAGGTATGACATTACATCAAACCCATATTATAATATTTTCAAAAATGTTATGAATTCAGCTGATTGGGGTATTTTCGCCATTCAGCGATGGTGCGAAATAGATACCTTGCCTATTTTAAAAGCGTATTTTCATTAAGCGTTACGCTGCATTTTTAATACTGCTTTGTCATAATCATCTGGAGGAATAAAACCCAATAGCTGCATACAAGTAGAAGCGATTGAACTTATTCCTAAACCTTCATTAAGGCAGTTTTCTTTTGGTTCATTTGCATATTCGCCTTTGTACTGCGGATCATAAATGATACATGGAACCGGATTAAGACTGTGGCTTGTTTTTGCTTTTGGTGTGCCGTCTTCTTTTAAAGAAACAGCTCCTGTTTTTTTATCGTGTTCAAACATATCATCACTGTTGCCGTGATCTGCTGTTATTAACATTATAGCTCCGGCTTCTTCTGCTGCTTTTTTTAATCTTCCAAGCTGGATGTCCATGCCTTCCATCGATTCAATTACAGCTTTGTATACGCCTGTGTGACCTACCATGTCGCCGTTAGGATAATTTAATCTGATAAAATCATACTTGCCGCTTCCGATTGCTTCAACTACTTTATCAGTTATTTCTTTGCATTTCATTAAAGGTTTTTGTTCAAATGGAATTACATCACTTTTTATTTCGGTATATTCTTCAAGTTTTTCATCGAACTTGCCTGTGCGGTTACCGTTAAAAAAGTAGGTGACATGTCCGTATTTTTGAGTTTCAGAAATTGCAAGTGTGCGCACGCCGCTTGCCGCAAGGTACTCACCCATTGTTTTGTCAATCGAAGGAGGGCTTACAAGGTAGCGTTTTGGTACATGTAAATCGCCGTCATATTCCATCATGCCTGCATAACAAACTTTAGGTCTGCGTATGCGATCGAATTTGTCAAAGTTGTCGTCTTCAAAGGCGGAAGTTATTTCCAAGGCGCGATCGCCTCTAAAGTTAAAGTATATAACAGAATCGCCGTCTTCTATTGCGGCGATTGGTTTTCCGCCTTCAGCTACAACAAATTCTTTTAAATCCTGATCGATAATGCCCGGTATTTCTTTGCGGTATGTTTCAACTGCTTCACGAGCCGAAGAAAACTGCCTGGCTTTGCCAAGAATATGAGTCTGCCATCCGCGGTCGACCATCGACCAATCAGCGCCGTAGCGATCCATTGTGATCCACATACGCCCGCCGCCCGAGCCTATTTTAGCATCAAAGTTTTCGTTATTTAAATCTTTTAAAAAGGTTTCAAATGGATCGAGATATTCAAGAGCGCTGGTTTCGCCGACATCACGTCCGTCAAAAAGCACGTGAATTCTGACGCATTTTACACTTTCTTTTTTTGCCTGAACTATCATCGCTTTTAAATGATCAAGATGACTGTGAACATTACCGTCAGAAAAAAGCCCGATAAAGTGCAAAGTAGGGCAGTTGCTTGTTCCGTTTTTCACATTGCTGACAATCTCTTTCCATGCTGAACCTTCAAACATTGCGCCTGTTTCGATAGACTTGGAAACTAAAGCAGCGCCCTGGTTAAAAACACGTCCGCAGCCAATTGCGTTATGACCGACTTCGCTATTACCCATGTCTTCATCGGAAGGAAGACCAACTGCAGTTCCGTGCGCTTTTAGCCTTGTATGAGGATTATTTTCTGTCAGTTCTGTTAAGTTACTCATATTTGAATTAACAACAGCGTCGCCTTCTATATATTTACCATAACCGACACCATCCATGATGACGAGTAATACAGGACCTCTCCTGCTTTTCCATGCCGGGTTTTTCTTAAGAGCTTCCATATTTTTCTCCTTAATGAATAAATCATATCATGAAAAAAAAACTTAGAATAGAGCTTTTTAAAGAAGCTAATTTTAGTTTTGATTTAATCTTGCCGTTTTTAAATATTCAATTTCCTTGTATAAATCATTTCTCATGCTTTTTTGCCAAAAATATTCACCTATAAAAAGTATTTTATTAATCCATTTATAATGAAAAACAGCATATAACAATCTCTTAAATGAATATATTTTCTTACTGGCAATTATTATTTCTTCCTGTAAATCATCCGGCGTTATATTTTTCGGAAAGTGTACTACATTCCCGTTGTATTTATCCCAATTTTGATGTATTAATATTTTTTTATATTTATCAAAAAACGGAGTCCCTGGCGTAAAAAATAATGATTGAATTAGAGCGCCTTTAATTTTATTTTCTATTACATATTGCGCAATTTTAATACCTATTCCTTTTGTATCATTATCTGTTCCTACAATAAAAAGTCCGCGGACATTTATATCATGTTTTTGAATATTTTTAACAGCGCGAAGAATATCAGAATAATTACTTATTTTGTTATATTCTGCGAATGAATTGTCGTCTAAAAACTCTATACCTAACGCCAAATCTATAAATCCGGCTTTTCGCAGCAGTATAAGCATCTCATCATCAAATCCAATTTCAAAACGAGCTTGAATGGAAAAATTATATTTAATTTTATTTTTTATTATACATTGCAATACCGAAATTGCCCATTCCCGATCTTGAGCAAAATTATCATCGGTTATCCAGACAAAATTATTAAAACGAGGAATTACTTTTCTTTTATGAAAAATTATTGCTTCTTTTATATCCTGAACAATATTTTCCGCAGTCCTTTTCCGTATTTTTTGACCGAAATGCTGAATAACAGTACAATAAGCGCAATTAAACGTGCAGCCTCTGGAAGCGTGAACCTGCGCCCAAAGAGTATCGTAGCGTTTTGCCATATATGAATATTGGTAAACTAAATTTCTATCAGGTATAGTATCAATATTTTCCGGCTGTTCTCTTTTACCGGTATTTATTATAAGATCGTTTTGTTTATAAATCACTCCCGGGAATTTTATGTTCTGTTTGTTATTTATTAAATTTTGTTTATAATAATCAATAAAATCTATTATTGATTCATCACCATCACCGGTTAAAATGTAATCGCAGTATTCGATTGTTTCCGGGTAATTTAATGAAGCGTGCATACCGCCGAAAACCAATAATGCCGATGAATTTTGGCGGATTTGTTCTGATATCGAATAACCTCTTACAGCATTAAATGTATTAATTCCGATAAATATAATATCAGCGTCATAAATATCATTCCATAATATTTTTGAAATAGATTCACTGTACATTAGAGTATCATTTACATGTTTTTTAACGATAGTTGCAAGCATAATTAATCCGGTTGACGGGTTTCTGATAAATTTATTATAGGTTAGTATATTTGAAATTGATTTTTTATAAGGTGAATAATTTCCCGGTTCAATAAATCTTACTTTTTTTAACATATTTATTTTATCCGATTATAATATATTGATAAAATTATCATAAGTAAATTTCCACAATCGATGTTATGCCGTATTCGGAAAATGCGGATCGAAGTGACGCAGCCCGCTTTTCAAGGTATTCTGCAGGAAGTTCTGTTGCCAATGGATCTTCCGGTGCGCTTCTGGCTTTACCGTAGATTTGTACTTTGCGGACATTACTTTTACCGTTCAGAATATTTTTAGCTAATTGGCAAACAAGTTCTTCCCACGCTTTTATTTCTGTTTGCGGCTGCGGCTGTCCGTTTATCGCGCAGAGCATCGTTTGTATTGTTACAGGAGCGCTTGTTATAAACTCTTTTTTTATGTTTGTAAGTTCGTCAAAAGAAACATTAGAGCGATTTATTTTTTCATACCACTGCGGGGTTCCCGCGTCAACTTTAAGCCAAATATCAAGAGATGGATTTGCTTCTGCTTCATTTTTTAACATGGTAAAAATATTTGGCTGTAAAAGTCCAGTGCCGTTTGTGATGACAACAAGTTTTGCCAAAGGAGCCAATTGTGAGCGTATATTTTCTGCAAGATTTAATGCTTCACCGAAAAACGGAGAAAGAGTAGGTTCTCCATTGCCGGAAAAACAAATGTCTTTTATCGGAATATTTTGTTCTTGCGATGATATTATAACAGAACGCAAATCTTCTTCCATTTGTTCAAGACAAAATTGTGCATTACTTGCAAAAGGAAATACTTCGCAGTAAGGGCAGTTAAACAGACAGCTTTTTTTGTTGGGGTAAAGGTTAATACCAATGGAAAGCCCTGCACTTCGCCGTGAATATACGGGGTACACAAGAAAACCTTTTTCTCTCTCTCGATGGTTAGTAACAGGAGTAATTTTTAACGCCATAATTTAATTTAATCAGAATTTAATAAAAAATCTAGAGCTAAAGAATTTCACACGGAGACACGGGGGCACGGAGGACACGGAAAATAAAACGAATTATAACTCCGTGCCTTTGTGCCTCTGTGTGATGAATTATCAAAAAATTTATGTTAATATATAAAAGTATGTATGATAAAACTGCTGAGCAGGCACTGATGTTCGCTAATCGTTTACAAAAACGTTTTCGCCACTTAAAAAAGTGGGCTCTAAGAACAAATACGGGCGCTTTCAGGCTCTATGATCGAGATATTCCCGAGATTCCCCTTGTTTTGGATTTTTACGGCAATTGCGATGATTTACAAAACGCGGCTCTTTGTGGCGCTCTTTATAAACGTCCTTACGAAAAAGACGAAAAAGAGGAAGAACAGTGGCTAACTGTTATGAAAGAAAGCGCCGCAACTGCATTGGGAATAAACCAACAACATATATTTATAAAAATGCGTCAAAAACAAAAAGGTGTTTCTCAATATGAAAAAATTAGCAAAACACGTTTTGAAAAAATCGTAAACGAAAGCGGATTAAAGTTCAAAGTTAATTTGTCAGATTACCTTGATACAGGGCTTTTTCCTGACAGACGGCTCTTGCGGGAAGTTATACGCAAAGAAGCAAATGGTAAAAAAGTGTTAAATCTGTTTTCTTATACAGGTTCCTTTTCTGTGTATGCTGCCGCAGGTGGAGCCGCCTCTATTGATTCAGTCGATCTTTCAAATACTTATTTAAACTGGGCAAAAGATAATTTTACGTTAAATGGAATGCAGGCAGATATAATACAAATTTGGAACTTTTTAGAAAAAAAATCTCGCGGAGGCGCAAAGGCGCAAAGGGAAGAAAATGAAAGTTTTAATTTACTCGTTAGAGCCGATGTGATTGAGTTTTTAGAAAAATCAATCACAGCAAAGATGTATTGGGATATGATCATTTTAGACCCGCCGGCTTTTTCCAATTCAAAAAAAATGATAGACACATTTGACTTAAACCGAGATTTAATAGAATTGGTTAATAAGTGTTTAAAATTGCTTTTGCCCGGCGGCAAAATATATCTTAGTATTAACTTACGCCGTCATGTGCCAACAATAGCAGAATTGGAAACAGAATTTAAAAACGTTAAGGTAACTGATTTGGAAAGTAAAATAATAGACGAAGACTTCAAAGGCAAAAAAATCCCGAAAGCATTTTTAATTGAAAAATCTTGATTTTATTTTTATTACATAATAAAATATATCCATGAATAACATAGACGAAGTTTTAAAAAAATACGGACTGACCATGCCTCAGCCTCCCAAAGTAGCAGGCATTTATGAACCTGTAAAAGAATTCGGAGACAATTTTTGCTTTTTATCCGGGTGTATCCCATGTTTTGACGGTGTAATGTGCATGACAGGAAAACTTGGAAAGGAAATAAACGTTGAACAGGGTCAGGAAGCGGCTCGCATGTGTGCACTTAATCTTATAGCAAATTTGCAATTAAAGTACGGCAGTTTGGAAAAAATAAAAAGAATTGTAAAAATAACTGTCTTTGTAGCGGGAACCGACACTTTTTATGATCATCCAAAAGTTGCAAATGGCGCAAGCCAGCTTTTTATAGACATATTCGGTGAAGAAATCGGACGAGGCGCTCGCTCTGCAATTGGTGTAAACGCTCTGCCTTTAAATGCTCCTGTAGAAATCGAAATGTTAGTTGAATTAAATTAGGTGTATTGTGAATTATCATTTTACCGGAGAAGAAAATGTTGATTCACCCTCTTTGATTTTTTATCAGGATATAATCGAAGAAAATATTAAAAAGGCAATTAAATTTGCAAGCGGAGCGCACAGGCTTTGGCCGCATGTAAAAACTCATAAAACAAAAAACATTATTAAATTGCAAATAGAGCAGGGCATTAAACGCTTTAAATGCGCTACCATTGCCGAAGCTGAAGTTTGCGCGATGATGGGAGCCGAACATGTAATGCTCGCTTATCCGCTTGTAGGACCTGCCATCGGACGTTTTGTAAAACTTTTGATCAAATATCCCGATAGCTGTTTTTGGGTTATAGGCGATAATCTTGAACAGTTAAGACTTCTTGGAAAAGCCGCAATCGAAACAAACAAAAATGCGATTAACACACTTATTGATGTGAATTTAGGTATGGACAGAACAGGGGTTTTGCCTGATTTACTTGAAGAATTTTATTACAAAGCAGTTAATATAGAAGGACTTAGTATACAAGGCTTTCATTGTTATGATGGTCACATAACAGACAATGATTTAAATGAACGCCGCAAATCTGTTGATTCGGCTACGCAAAAATTTTTAGAAATAAAAAAAGCTATAAAAGAAAAAGGACATAAAATATCAGTTCTTGTTATGGGAGGGACACCAACTTTTCCCTGTCATTTAAAAACAACAGATGTCTATTTGTCACCTGGAACTTTTTTTGTCCAGGATTATGGCTATCATTCAAAATATCCTGATCTTGATTTTACTCCAGGCGCTGCTATTTTAAGCCGCGTTATAAGCCATCCCAAAAATGGTTTTTTTACCTTAGACACAGGTTACAAAGCCATAACTTGCGATACATCAATTGAGCAGCCACTAAAAGGTGTAATCGCCGATTTGCCTCAAGCAAAACCTGTTTCCCAAAGTGAAGAACACTGGGTTTGGAGTATCGATGAAACAAGCGTACCTCCAATCGGAACAGTACTATATATCATTCCAGCCCATATATGTCCAACAATGGTATTATACCCAAATGTTTTGGTTATAAAAAACGGAAAACATACAGACAATTGGGAAATAAACGCCCGAGATCGAAAAATCACGATTTAATAATTATACCAGTTAATTATTTTTTTCTTTTTTATAAAGAATAAAAGAATAAAGAATTGGCGTAATTACCATTATTAAAAGAATTGCCAAAATAATTATAATACCAATAATATTTGGTAAAGGCAGAAACGCCGTAACAATAAATAACAACCCTCCGATTATAAATAAAACTCCACCTAACCTGTGGGTTTTATTCCAATTCTCGGCATTGTTTAATGTCCAGGTTATTCTTATACCGGCGGTAACGTTTTGTCTGTTTTTTGGCAGATAGTTGCCAATAAATATAAAAATAACACCTACTAAACAAAAAATAATAATTTTGATCGGCAAATTAACACCCAGATTCATAAATAACATTATTGGTACAATTATTAAAGAAAGAACCGGAATCATTAAATCTACAAATAATAACATTGCCCTTGAAATATTTTTCCTCATGGAATCGGCGCGAACGATAAAAAAGATAAAAGCGTTTAACACGACAAAAAATACCGGCATTAAAAAAGCGATGACAGCTTTATGAGCGTACCAGTTTGGAGTTTCATCAATACCCCATTGCATAACAGCTTGTTCAGGTAATTCATTGTACATAGCAAGCGACAAACAAATTGGCAGTAAACAAATAATGGATGTGATAATCAAAATAATTGGAAAACCTTTTTTATTTTCTGTTGTCATTTTTTTCTCCTTTAAATTGAGCTAACCAAAGCATCGCTTCTTCAAAAACCGACGCATTTAACTCGTAAATAATAAAATTTTTCTGCCTTGTTTCAAAAACAAGATTTGCTTTTTTTAATTGTGATAGATGATACGAGATCGTAGCTCCTGTCATATCAAAATGCTGTCCGATATCCCCTGCTGTTTTACTGCCTTTTTTAAGCATAATAAGGATTTCACGCCTTACAGGGTCTGAGAGAGCTTTAAATGTTTCAGCGAACCCCAATTTTTTTTCATCCTTATCTATTTAGAATATATTCTAAATACAATATATGGCACGGTGGAAACTTTGTCAAGAACTATTTAGAAAAATTTCGAAATAATTGTAAAAAAAATGTGGTCAAAATCGGTTTTTATTAGTATATTAATTATAAGAGGGAAAAATGGAAAATACACAAGTACAGCAAACATATCCTAAAGGTATTACTTTTGAACAAGTCTGGGCTGCTTTAATGGAAGATCGGGAACAAATGAATAAAATGCGTAATGAATTTGATCGACAAAATAAGGAATACAATAAACGTTTTGGGTATATGGATAACCGTTTTAGCGAGTTTGTTGAATATATGATTTCTCCCAATTTAACGGATAAATTTATTGACTTGGGACTGGATTTCCAGACCGCGTGTAGAAATTTTGAAGTAAAAGATCATAAAAATAAAATATATTTTGAAATTGATGTTCTCTTGCAAAATGGCGATGTTGCTATGCTGGTTGAAATAAAAACAAACCTTTCTATTAGATATATTAATGAACATATAAATCGCATAGAAAAAATGCGAAAATACGCCGATTTACGCGGCGACAAACGCTCATTTATAGGAGCAGTCGCTGGAATTATAGTGCCGTCAGAAGTAAAACAATACGCGTTAGACAATGGTTTTTATTTTATAGAACCCTCAGGCGAAGATTTCCATATCACAGCTCCGTCAGGTAAACCAAAAGAGTGGTGATATGGTATCAAGTGTTTTTAATTTTAAAGTAATTATTCATTAGAAATTCTAAAAGTAATACCAAACATATTATCACCTCTTATCCTAAAATCCCGTGTATGCTGATCATTTTGAAAAAGTGATATTACAACGTCATTGCCATCTTGAGACATTAAATTTAACCAAACAAAATCACCGTTGGTTAAATTTATATCATGTCTTGCACCTGTAACTATATTTATAAATGATGTCTTTGTCGTTGCTCCGTATCTTCTATTTTCTGTTAGTTCTATTTTTACTCTGGCTGTTCCGGATAAAACTTCTAAACCTACTCTGGAAGTCGATCTAAGAATGTTATTATTTGCATTAGAAGCAGATTCAGGAATATTATATCTGGAATATTCGTCTGCTGTATTTGCACAAGAAGTATATAAAAAAAAGACGGACAAAAATAATAATAAACATTTTATACTTTTACTATTATTCTTATCAAGTTTGTTTTTCATTATATAATATTATCCTAGGCAGTTGGCGAAGTTTTGCGTTAGCAAAGTTTCGTTAACTACTCTTTTATATTATATTTCTTCCTGAACCTTTCTATACGTCCGGCAGTGTCTACAAGTTTTTGTTTACCGGTAAAGAAGGGGTGGCAGGATGAACAAATTTCAACTTTGATGTCCTTGATGGTTGAACGTGTTTCTATGACGTTCCCGCAGGCGCAGCTAATTTTGGTCATTTCATACTTGGGATGAATTCCGTTTCTCATATATCCTCCAAAAATTGTCCAACTTCTGACCACTTAATCTTGTATTTAATTTATACTTAATTAACTAAATACCCCAAGATTAAGTGGTCAGACTTAAGGACGTCAATCCGTATAAGGGATTGTTAATCCATGCCACCGGTTCCAGTATTCATGGATCTTAGGAATGCTTCATTATTCTTACTTTTCTTCATTCTGTCAACTAGCAATTCGATGATTTCGATGTCATCCATAGGGTTTATAACCTTGCGTAAAATCCAGATTTTTTGGATTTCTTCTTCCGAAAGAAGCAGTTCTTCCTTGCGAGTGCCGGATTTCTTGATATTGATGGCAGGAAACAGGCGGCGGTCGGATATGCGCCTGTCAAGGTTGATTTCCATGTTGCCGGTTCCTTTAAACTCTTCAAAAATTACTTCGTCCATGCGGCTGCCGGTTTCAACAAGCGCTGTAGAAATAATGGTTAAACTGCCGCCTTCTTCGATGTTGCGGGCTGCGCCGAAAAAGCGTTTGGGTTTATGTAAAGCATTGGAGTCAACACCGCCGGAAAGGATTTTACCCGATGTCGGCACTGTCTGGTTATAGGCGCGGGCAAGGCGTGTAATAGAGTCCAAAAGGATTACAACATCTCTTTTATGCTCGACAAGGCGTTTGGCTTTTTCCAATACCATCTCTGTTACCTGAACGTGACGTGTCGCTTGTTCGTCAAAAGTTGATGAAATAACTTCGGCGTGTACAGTTCGTTCCATGTCGGTAACTTCTTCCGGGCGTTCATCGATTAATAAAACGATTAAATATACTTCAGGATGATTTTTTGTAATTGCATTTGCAATTTTCTGCATCATGATAGTTTTACCGGTTCTGGGCGGAGCTACAATAAGCGACCTCTGACCTTTACCTATAGGAACAAATAAATTGATGATTCTTTCGCTGATGCCTTCAGTTGTTGTTTCCAAATCCAGTTTACGGGTGGGGTAGAATGGGGTAAGGTTGTCAAAAGGTATACGGTTTTGAGCGACAGTAGGATCGTCATAATTGACTGTTTCTACCCTCAACATTGCAAAAAAGCGCTCGCCTTCTTTCGGGCTGCGGATTTGTCCGTATACCGTGTCGCCTGTTTTAAGCGCAAACAATCGTATTTGGCTTGGGCTAATATAAATATCATCGGGACCTGGCAGGTAGGAGTTTTGCGGACTGCGTAAAAAACCGTAACTGTCGGGCAGTATTTCCAAAGAGCCGTATGCGTAAATTATGCCGCCTCTTTCTGTGTGCGCTTTTAAAATAGCAAAAACGATTTCCTGTTTTTTTAAGACAACCATGTCATCATGGGTGATGCTATAGCAACCGGCAAGTTCACGGAGATCTTTCATATTTAATCTGATTAATTCATTTATTGTAAGACGCGGTTTGCCGTTATCCTGATCCTGGCGAGGAACAGGTTTGCCGTACAGATTCGGCATGGAAGGCAATTTCGGCAATGACATCGAAACTTCTTCATTGCTTTGATCTTCGGTATTTTCATTGTTGTCAGATTCGAGGTTTTTTGAATCCTCTTCTTCAGTATTTGAGTGTTCGCCGTTTGTGTTAACCGACGGCTTTCTGCCTCTTTTTACTACTGCCATTTTTTACCACCTATGGATTTTCTTTATCGGATTTGAATTACTTAATTTAATTTGATACAGCATTTTTATCGAAAGGATACTCCTAATCTAACGATTTTTTTATTTTATGTCAAGTCCATTTTGTATTCCATTTTGTATTAAATTACGTTTAATATTTCTTCCATAACCGCAATTGCGGCACGGTATCGTACTATATTTCTTTGTGTATATTTACAAGATGCTGAAAAATGAAACTCTTTTACCGAAATTGCTTCATTTTTTTTTGCGACGGCAATCCATACAGTTCCAACAGGGACATCACTGCCATCGCCAAGCGGTCCTGCAAGCCCTGTACGGAAGCCGCTATATCTGCCGTGCTTTTTTCCAATGCTTTTTCTGCCATTGAACAAGCAGTCTGGCGGCTTACAAGACCATACTCGTTTAGTTTACCGCTTTCAATATCAAGCATCGAAACTTTTGCTTCTTGCGTATAACACACATAAGAACCCCAAAGTACACAGGAAGCTCCGCTTTTATTTGCCAGTAAACCGGAAATTAATCCCGCGGTGCAAGATTCAGCTAACGCTAGTTTTAACGAAAGCGTTTTCAGCTTTTCTATAACTTTATCTGCTGTTTTTTCAGCATGATTTTTCAAATCATTTATATCATCAATCATCAATTCTTATATGAATTATAATCTGGCGTTGGAACGCTGTAAATCAGCTTTTATTTCTTCTGCAGGGCGGTGGAAAATTTCAATGTCTTTTTCTACATTTGTCATTTTGCATTTTCCGTCAAAAAGTACTCCGTCAGCGATGCGAAGCCTTGCAGCGCTGACATCGCCGTGAACTTTAGCGCCGCTCATCATATCAACTTTATCTTTTGCATGTACAGTGCCGGAAATACTGCCGAAAACTGTAAGAGAACTGACTGTTATGTGATCTGCTTCAATGACGGCTTCTTTATCGACAATCAGATCCCCTGTTGCATCTATTGTTCCCCTGAAGTTTCCCTGTATGCGAAGTGTAGTGGCAAATTTTAAAAAACCTGTAAAACTTGTTGTTTTACCAAGTACCACTATTTCTGTTTTCTCTTTTTTTCTTCCGTCCCGTTTGGGCATTTTAACCTCGTATCCGGTCACTAAGTATTAGTGATCAGCTTCCTGATGTAAAAATTTTCGTATATGGCTTTCAAGAACCGAAAGTCCTATTTCGTCTTTTTTTAGATTATCCCATTCATTAATGGTTTTTTCAATCCTTGCGTCAAGAGCTGCGATGTGTTTGCGTACCGCTAATATTTTGTCACTTACAGGTTTTACAAGATTATTAAGTGTTTCCTGGTTTGCGTTGTTTGTTGCGGCATTTTCACAAATTATTTTCATCGCCTTATCAAGGTCGTCGATACCATCTATAAAGACAGAAAGATTTTCTTTTAAGTCTTTATTTAATTCTTCGGCAAGGACAAGGCGGGCTTCTCTCATTTTAATCTGATCAAACAATGCGCGGTTTCGCAGTACAGCGTTAATACGTGCAAGAACTTCTGTAAAATTGAACGGTTTTGTTATATAGTCATCAACTCCGGCTTCGAAACCTGCGACTTTATCTTTTACATCATCCAAAGCAGACAGCATTATTATGGAAATATTTTTTAAATTAGGATCACTTTTAAGGTGTTTTGTGATTTCACGGCCGGTCATCCCGGGCATGATATTATCAAGAATAATTAAATCAGGAAGGAATTTCTTTACTTTATCAATGACCTCACCGCCGTCATCGCATTTTTCAACAACAAACCCAAGTTTTGAAAGCATTACTTCAAAGAAATCCAGATTAATTGTTTCATCATCAGCGATTAGTATCTTTTTCTGTGTATCCATAGACATCTGGCTCCTCTAAGATTTCTTTCGTTTATTCATTGTATACCACAATGCTCCGAATAGCAATATGATAAACGCTGCTATAATAAAGAAAATCCCAAGATAATCACCGTAAATTGTATAAATTGTAGTGGTTTTTACAATTGGAACCGCCGCATTAATCCAGGCTTCGCTGAAAGGTTTTGCAATTTCTGTAATTCTTCCGTTTGGGTTGATTGCACAGGTTTGCCCTGTAGAAGTTGAGCGTACCATCGGGCGAAAATTTTCTACGGATCTGAAAACTGCCATAGTAAGGTGCTGGTTTTGAGAGGATAGGCTTTTTGCCCATGCATCATTTGTTACATTGATAAGGACATCAGCGCCTTTTAAAACAAAATTTCTGGAAATATAGCCAAATGTATCTTCAAAGCAAATCGGAGCGGAAAACGTAAATCCGGGAACGGTAAAAACAGTTTCTTCAAAACCTTTTTCCCAAAAATGCGTATCTGCATTTTCCAGCATTTCATAGATTTTCGGAAATTGTTTTTTATACGGAAAATGTTCGGTAAATGGAACAAGATGAATTTTCCTGTATGTTTGTGTATTTTCTCCATTTTCAAACAGCATAACTGCGTTATAATCCACCCTGTGTTTTCTGTATTCATCAGGATTGATTGCGGGATTCATTCGAGCATCATCATTTCCGATTAAAAAAGGAACATCTTGATGTGAAAGATATTCCAGTAAATCTCTGACAATCAGCCAGGATTCCTGTTCATCCCGGTATGTAGTATGCCAGTAAATCCGTGGAATAAATGCAGTTTCAGGCCAAACAACCAGTTCTGGTTTTGGAGTTGAAGCCAAAGCCTCGTTTGAAAGCCTTGTTAATTTAACCAAATCATTACGATACGCTTCGATTTTTTGCATTTGTGTAGGAGCTTTTGATGCTTCCCATGGATCGGTATTATGCTGGATAAGCGCGATTTGAACTGTAGGATAACCCGAAAAATCCTTCATATTGATAAACCCAAAAACCAGCGAACCAATTAACACAACCAACCAAACAATTGCTGTTAATTTTTCCTTAGCAATGATCCTCAAATTTAACGCACGGAGGCACAAAGGCACGGAGTTAATATAAGTTTGAATTTGCGATAACTTATTCTTTTTATTTCCCGTGTCCTCCGTGTCTCCGTGTCTCCGTGTGAAATCTTTTGTAAATACAGCGCTAAGCCAGAAGGAGGGGAACGCTACAAGTGCGCTTACTCCCCAAACGCCTGTGATACTTGCGATTTGAATCAACGGTATTATTTGCCATTGTGAATAACCTATAACACCGTATGAATAACCTAAAAACCCTAAAGTCCGCAGGTATTCATAAGCAAGCCAAATAACCCATTGAACAAGATAGACCCGCTTTGGAAAAAAAATAGCTGCCAGTTTCATGAAAAAGAAAACAACGGCAAGATAAACAAGATAAATACTGTATGTGGTTATTCCTGCTGTCGGATGAAATGTTGTAAGCCAATAATTAAATAAACTGTAAGTGAAAAAACCATAAATCGCTCCCCATCCTATACATGCCGATAAACTATATTTATTAATTATTATCAGAAACGGCAGCAAACAAATCCAGGCAAGAAAGGGTAAACCATGTTCAAAAATAATATTCGGAAAAGATAATGTAAAAAGCAGAGAAGATAATAAAACTAATCCCAGGTGGATTAAAAAAGAATTAAGTCGGCTGTTTTTCTTTATTGTCATCATCATTATTATTAATAGCCCAAACAGCTTGTTTTAATTCCCGTCCTGAACGGAAAGCGACTACTCCATGTGAACGGATAACGATACTTTCGCCTGTTCTTGGATTTCTCGCTCTTGGACGGGCTTTACGAACCTTTACTTCGAAAGTGCCAAACCCGCGCAGTTCAATAATCTGGCGGCGGATAAGAGCTTCTTTCATTTCATCTATACAAAGATCAACCGCATTTCGAATTTCAATGCGGCTCATTCCCGTTTTTTCATAAAGAGCATCAATAATGTCAGCTTTAGTGAATTTTCCCGCTGCCATAAAATAGATTATTGTGCGGCTTTCATTGTGTTATAATATCGCTGCATCCTGGATTTTTTACGGGCTGCTGCGTTTTTTGTAATAATGCCTTTTCCGGCGGCTGTATCAAGTTTTTTGATCATTTCTTTTAATGCCGCATCTGCATCAGGGTCTTTTTTCTGAGTAAGAGATACGAACTTTTTCACACTTGTTCTGACAGCGCTTTTTGCGGATTTGTTACGCAGACGGCGCTCTTCGCTTTTGCGGTGTCTTTTTTCTGCCGAACTTTTTTTCTTAGCCAAAGGATTCCTCCAAAATTATTTAAAATCTGACGGGCGGCGTTCTGTGCGTTTGCATTTTTCACATTCTGCCATGTTTTTAACTTTTCCGCTTTCAAAGAGGGTTTTCATCTTTACTTCTCCGCCGCAGGCGCACATAAATCTCTGTGTAGCGCTGGCAGTACGGCTGTTTTTACTGGCTTGTCCCATGATTTTCTCCTAAAACGTAATATGGGTAAAGCTACTACAATGAGAGATTTTAGTCAATGGGGTAGGAGCGAAAGCGGTATGTAAAATTACATTGTAATTTATTGGATAATAACCAATAATGTACAATATGATAAATACAATTTTATGCTTTGGCTTTCTGGTTATTTTTATGATTATATTGGCTCCTTTAGGGTTAATTGCCGGATTTCTATACCTTATTGGGTTTAGAAAACCCATGAGACATTTAATGTCCCTTTATGCCAAATGGTGGGCGCTTTCGATTATTTTTATTGCCAGATGTAAAGTGACGGTTAGCGGCAGGGAAAATATAATTAAAAAAGGCAGTGTCTGTTTTGTCAGTAACCATGACGGTTTTTTTGATATAATTCTATTGCTTGCTTACTGCGGCCGTCCGTTTGGTTTTGTTGCAAAAAAAGAGCTTCTTTTAGTGCCATTTTTGAATATATGGATTTATCTGCTTGGCGGACTTTTTATTGACAGGAGCAATATCAGAAAAGCAATTCGTACGATTAACAAAGGTGTTCAGCGTATAAAGGCAGGCGGCGGAATGCTGATTTTCCCGGAAGGTCACCGTTCAAAGGGCAGGGGACTTCTTCCATTTCACCCGGGTTCATTAAAACTAGCTACATCAGCCGAAGCGCCGATTATTCCTGTTGCTATACAGGGCAGCTATGTAATATTTGAAAAGAATAAACGTGTCGTAAGCACCTCTGTAAGAATATCCTTTTTAAAACCAATAGAAACTGCCAGTCTTCCAACTGAAGATCGCAAACACATTCTTTGCGGCAAGATTTATTCGGCAATAAAAGAAGAGCTGGAAGCAGGTAATCAGCAGGTTTAACACCAGGGGTGTTTTAACATTGACATTTTTATTTTGCTTTAATAAAATGGAATTACTATCCCCGGTTGTGTAAGGGTAGCACAGCAGTCTCTGGATCTGCTTGTGGGGGTTCAAATCCTCCCTGGGGAAAACAACTTGTTTTGGAGTGAAATTATGGATATAAAAAACGAATTAATAACATGGTCGGATAAATTTTCTTGCGGGATTAAACTAATAGATGATCAGCACAAGGAATTGGTAGCTTTGGTCAATGAAATGTTTAACCATGTCACCGGTAACGATCTTCAGGAACACAATTATTTTAACAGGGTTATAAATGATGCGGTTTCGTATGTAAAAGTACACTTTGCTACAGAAGAAAAATTAATGCTTGCTACCAAATTCGACGGTTATGCCGAACATAAAAAAGAACACGATTCATTTGTACTTGCAGTTGTTGAAAATATAAAAGATTATGAAGCGGGAAAACGGCTGACGCTTTCTTCTTTTACAAGATTTTTAAAAGACTGGGTTTTACCTCATATTGCGTTAATGGATAAAAAATACTTTGAATATTTTAAAAAAGTTGCTACAAGAAAAGCCGACGGCAAGCTGAGCATCACATCTGCTGATGTAAATAATGCTGCTCTTTGATACACTGCGATCAAGTATAATCTGATAATAGCTCATCTATACGTTGAACTACTCCGTCAAAGTCGGTGTATATGTACAGCATATCCCGAAGCTGTTCAAGAATACCGGCAGTTTTTACACTCCATGTTTCATCTTTTAACCTGTCTAATGAAGCGTACGCCGAATCGTCGTCGTAATTTACGCAGGCATCTTTTATAATTTTTAATTGTTCTTTAAGAAAAGAAATATTTTCTGACAGAGGATCGAGTAAAGGCACTGAAGCATTACCGCTATTTTGCTGGAGATGAATTGATGAAGATTTATTTATTGCTTCTTCCAGGGATTTAATAAATTTTTCTATGTTGTTATTGATAAAATCAATATCGCCTTTTAAGCCGGCTTCTTCAAGCGTAAATGCCAAAACAGACGCTTCCTTTTCGCCAACATTCGCAAGTGCCGATTTCATGGCATGTGCGGTTGATGTAAATAATTTTATATTGTCATTTGTACAGACAGAATTTAATGTTTCTTTTAGTGTTACAATTGCTTTTTGCGCGTCTTTACAGAAAACCTGAAGTAATTTTGGATTTATTATTTCTGTATCAGGCTGTAATGACTTTTGCGGTTTGTACTTTTTCGCTTCTTCCGGATAACGGTCACGGACAAACCTGTTTAATATTATATTAAGCAATTTAATGTCAATCGGTTTGGGAATAAATCCATTGAAACCGTTCTGTGAAAACATTTCTTCATTACCGGCAAGAGCGTTAGCTGTCAATGCAACAATCGTACCTGTGTAACCCATTTGCCGCAGTTTTTTTGTAGTTTCTATGCCGTCCATTAAAGGCATCATGTGATCCATGAATATAATGTCGTATGATTTGCCGCTTTTAATTTTTTCTAAAACTGCAAAGCCGCTGTCTGCCATTTCGATATTCAATTTATAAAACGCAAGCATTCCTTCGGCTACAAAAAGGTTAGTGTCAACATCATCTACTACC
This sequence comes from Treponema sp., assembly GCA_009781475.1. Taxonomy (GTDB): domain Bacteria; phylum Spirochaetota; class Spirochaetia; order Treponematales; family Breznakiellaceae; genus WQXQ01. The sequence goes on along the minus strand of WQYB01000008.1, from coordinate 6,533 downwards.
AGTATATTTCCATAAGGCATAGGTTCATAAACGATTTGGATTTTACCTCTGTGTCTTGCGCCTGTGAATGAAAAATTACATAATCTTTGCGCAAGTTCAGCGCCAATAGGCATATTGTCCATAACTTTTTGTTTTATTGTTACATGAAATATGCTTCCTTTGCCGTATTCGCTTTCAATTGTAATTTTACCGTTCATCATTTCTACAAGTTTTTTTGTTATATTTAAACCAAGTCCTGTTCCTTCTGTAGAACGGTTTGCGACGGCATTGAAACGCAAATATTCGGAAAATATGCGTTTTTTATCATCCGGTAAAAATCCCTGTCCGGTATCTTCAACGATAAAACGCAGCATTACGCCTCCGCCTGTTGTTTCATTGTCTACAGACAGTGTTACATATCCTTTTTCGGTGTATTTTATTGCATTGGAAAGAAGGTTATTTAAAATTTGTTTAATTCTTAATTCATCGCCGTAAAGTTTTGACGGAAGGTTTTCATTTATATCAAGTTTAAACTCTATTGGTTTGGAACCAATGCGTATCATGTTAAGCTGAACTGCGTCATTTATAAGGCTGGGTACGTCGTATTCTACCGGATTAAAATCGATTTTTCCGGTTTCAATTTTAGACATATCAAGAATGTCATTTATAATTCCAAGCAAACTGTTCCCCGAACTGTATATCCTTTCATACGCCGCCATTTGACCGTCTTGTAAACCTCTATCCTGCATTTCGATTTGTGCAATTCCGATAATCGCATTAAGCGGAGTGCGGATTTCATGTGACATAACAGCTAGAAAACTGCTTTTGCTCTGGTTTGCGCTTTCCGCTTCGTTTTTGGCATGTTCAAGAGATATCATAGTTTCGCGTAATGATTTTAGAAACCTGCGGATGAATACATTAAAAATAATAATAACAAAAGCCATTACCGCAAGCATTATTATGAATACAATTGAAACAGGGTTTTTAAAATCGTCTATACTGTCGGGAAGAATTGCTATGGAATACCAGTTTAAAAGCGGAACGGTACTAATTGCGGCTCTGCCGTTAATAGAATCAAGAATTTTTGTTTCTCCCGGTTTTAAACCGCTTGCATCTGCAAACAAACCGTCTATATTAAGTATATTTTCTATATGTTCTTTATTAACAATTAATTCTGTATTTGTCGCACCTGTAATTTCTCCAAAAGAATTAAAAAAATATAATTCGATATTATCCAGGTTATGTTTATAGGTAGAAGTAATAAACTCTGTTATATCAATGCCGCTGCCAACCATGCCAAGCGGTATACCGTTTGTATTAAAAACAGGCGCATTGATCCATAAGTTTGTCATGTTTAAATCAGGATTATAATTAATATTAATATTATAAACATCGGTGTCATATAAAGTCATGTTGTACCAGTAATTTTCCGGCAGGTTTGGATCTAGAATATAGGGAGTAATATCGTCAAAATAAAATAATTTATCATTATTGTTTACCCAGAATATATTACCTGCAAGAGTTTCGTGATACGAATCTATTTCTTCAAGAGCCATTGTCTCTAATTCTTTATTTGTAGGGTCTAAAAAGAAACGTATAATAAGCGGAGATTCAGCCATTTTAACAGCAACAATTACTTTGCTGTTTACGGAACTTTCAAGTTCGATCCGCATTAAATCAAGCGTTCGGGCAAGCTCTTCGCCTTTACTCATTCTGATAACCTGCCGCATGGAAAAAATAAAAGCAAAACAGCCGACAATAAGAATTACCAAAAATAAAATAATAGAGAATATAATAAATCTGTTTAATACATGCTGTTTTTTTCTTGTCATGTTTACAATAGTCTTATCACATTTTAGTATGATTTTCAATACGATTAATTAATTCCGGCGCAGAAAAAGGTTTAACTATAAAATCAACTGCGCCAATTTGTATGCCGCGTTTTTCTGATTCACTGTCATTCATTCCTGTAAGGAATATAACTGGAATTTTTTTAAATTTATCGTTTGATTTTAATATAGATAAGGCTTCAAACCCATCCATTTCAGGCATATCGACATCAAGCAGAATTAAATCTGGTGTAATTTTTTCCAGAAATAAAAACATTTTCGCAGCCGACGGTAAAGTGTATGTTTTATATTTATCTGCAAGTACATTCTTCGCTGCTACAAGATTGGTAGCGCTGTCATCAACAACAAAAATTGTTTTCATATTGATTCTATTATATCACTTTTGTGTTCCTTGTATACACTAAAAAAGGCAGAAATAGTAAAACGTTAACTTTTTACTATTTCATCATTTGCCGGTAAATCTATCTGTTTTAAAACACCTTCAAAATCACTGTAAATGAACAGTTTGTCCCGAAGTTGTTCAATCATATTATAGGTTTTTGTATTCCATGTTTTTTCTTTTAATTTATCTAATGCAGCGTATGCTGCGTCAATATCGTAATTTATGCAGGCTGTTTTAATAATCTGCAATTGCTCTGTCAGGTACGCTGTGTCTTCATCTATATTATCTGCGATAACGCTTTGCGGTATTTCGTGTTTTTTTATCAAATTTTCAAGAGATGTTAAAAAGTTTTCAATATTGATATTGATAAAATCAATGTCACAATTTTGACCTGCTTTTTCAAATGCGAACGCTGTTTGAGAGGCATCATGTTCTCCCATATTTGCCAGCGCGGATTTCATGGCATGTGCGGTAACAGTAAATAATTTGATGTTATTTTCTGAAAATGATTCCTTTAATGTGATAATTGCGTTTTGAGCATCGATACAAAATGCTTTTTGTAACGTTTGATCAATAGCACCAGCGGCAGCGGCAGGCTTTATTTGGATTTCGATTTTATCCTTGCGTTTTTCTTCAAGAATCCAGCTGTTTAAAATTTCATCCAGTTTGTAAATATCTATGGGTTTTGATAAAAAATCGTTAAAACCTTTTTCTATAAACATTTCCCGCATTCCGGTAATTGCATTGGCAGTCAGCGCTACAATAGGAACAAACGTACTTTTATGCTGCTCATTTTCCCATTCACGTATTAATTTTGTAGTTTCGATGCCGTCCATTTCAGGCATCATGTGATCCATAAAAATTAAATCGTAATTATTATTTTTTACGGCTTCGACTGCTTCAGCGCCGCTTTGACATATATCTACTGTCATCTTATACGGTGTCAGAAGTCCTTTAGCTACTTTTAAATTTAATAAAATATCATCTACAAGTAAAACTTTTACTTCAGAATAAGTGAATATTGAAATGCCGGAACTTTCCATATTATTTGCAAATTCCGGTTTGCCTTCCCGGATATATTCTGTTGCAAAAAGCTGAGCCGAATGAATATTCTGAGGGATAAAAACTGTAAATTTAGTGCCTTTTCCGTATTCGCTTTCTACGCTGATGTTTCCGCCCATTGCAACACATAACCGTTTTGTTATCGCAAGACCTAGACCTGTGCCTTCGATACCCCTATTTTTAACCGCGTCTAATTGAGAGAATTCGTTAAATAAATTCATTTGGTCTTCCGGTTTAATCCCTTTACCTGTATCGGTTACAGAAATTTTTAGCCATATAGTTTTATCATTCTGTTTTTCTGTTTTTATGGATAAAGTTATTTGTCCTTTTTCAGTATACTTTACCGCATTGGAAAGAAGATTTATAAGAATCTGACGAAACCGTACATCGTCTCCTATAAGGTTATTTGGAATGGAATCTTCTATATTAATAAAAAATTGAATTGGTTTTTCCAAAAGCCGCGTATGGATAATACTGGCTGTATCATTAACAATCGAGGCTAGTTGGTAATTTACAGGAATTATTTCCAATTTACCTGATTCGATTTTTGAAAAGTCAAGAATATCATTGATGATAGAAATTAAATTACCGCCCGCTTGTTTTATATCCATTGCATAACTGCGTGATTCATCTGAAAGGTTGTTTCGCAAAAGTAATTCCGCCATTCCGACAATGGCGTTCATGGGTGTGCGGATTTCATGGCTCATTCTTGCAAGAAAATCGCTTTTTGATTTTGTAGAAGCTTCCGCTTTTTCTTTTTCCAGCTGAGCTTTTACGGCTTCCATTTTTAATTGCTGGTTCTGATTTAACTGCTGTATTGTATCTTTAAATCGCTGTGAAAGATGCGCGATCTCATCATTACTTTCAGATTGTTCAAGTTTGACATCCAGTTCTCCTAGCGCAATTTTTTCAGCCGCTATACCCAACTGAGAAAGAGGAGCGGCGATAGATTTTGTAACAGCCAGCGCCAGAAAAATTGAAACAGCCAATGATAATAAAATTAAGAATAATATTAAATATGCGTTTAAAGATGTATAATCATTAATTCTTATTGATTCATCCAGTGAATAATCCAGATTTTTTTCAAAGCCGACATTAATATAATATGTAAATGTATTAAAAATAGGAGTAAAGCGGTTTATGTAAACACTAAGCGCTTCATCTTTTTTATCTTGTTCTGTTAAGATTAATATTTCATTTACTACAGGAATATAAGTATCGGTATACATTTCCAATAGATTTAATAAATTTTGCATTTCTCCGGGTGTAAAGATTTCGGCGAACTGATTTTGATTTTCAAGATAATCGTTAAGATGCTCCAGGAATATTTTTACGTGTTCTTTAACAGTTTGCATTTCATAATCAACATAATTAATATCGCTGATATATAACATTTTAAACAGATTATCATTAATAATTGCGTTGTAATCGTATATATCGGTTAAAATTATTACATTTTGAATTGTTCTGGATGTGTGTGATTTTAATGAAGTAATGCTTACGTAACCTGTAATTCCAATAATCAAAGTAAAAAATACCATTAACATAAATGATATTAATAACCTTGTTTTTATTTTGAAATTTCGCAGCATGGTTTTCCCTGTTATTATAACTTAAATTTTAAAAAGGTTGAATATATTCCGCCTTCTATCTGAATGACATAAACATTTGTATGCGGATTGTTGTTTTCATCAAATTTAATATTACCTAATATTGTATCCATTTCATTTTCTTTCATAGCGGAAATAATCGCGTTTCTGTCTGTACTTCCTGCTTTTTTTATTGCTTCTGACAAAATATATACGCAAGTATAAGCAGTAGCAGCGCCCGTCATGGGCATTTGAGAGAAGTTGTTAAGATAATCTGTTACAAAACTTCTTATTTCCATATCCTGGTCGTCATAAGAAAAAGGTGATGAATAAAATACATTTTTCATCGCTTCATGATTGGACACATAAGATAAAATACCATCATAAGCGTCATTACCCAGTACATAAGTTCCGCCAAGACCAATTTCATAAACAGTATTAATAGCTTTTGCTGCAAGTACATAATCTTCCGGGCAATAGATAACATCAGGTTTATTTACTGTATTGTTTAACAGAATCCTGTAAATATCATCTTCGGATGAAAAATCCTCTACGCTTACATCTCCGCCGTGTTTATTAAAAAATTCAATAAATACATCTGCTGCTCGTTTATAGCCGCTGAAGTTTCTGGTTCTTAATACTAATGCGTTTCTGGTATTTAAAATGTTATATGCAAAGTATGCCATAGCTTCAGCCTGATAATCATCAATAAAAATCACGCGGAATACATTCGGACGATTTCTTGTTAATTCGGGATTTGAAGCGGTAGGTGAAATAATCGGTATACCGTCTTTTTCGGCTGCTTTGGCAAGTGCTATAGAAACATCTGAATAACTTGAACCGATGATTGCGACAACGCCTTTTTCTTTTAAAAGATTATATTGTTTTACAATATAATCCTCGTCACTTCTGTCGTTTAATACAATGATATCCAGCTTTTTCCCCAAAATACCGCCTGATTCATTTATTTTTTGTTTTGCAAGCTGCATTCCATTTAAAGCGCGTATACCTTCGTCCGACGATTCTCCTGTAAGCGGCAAAAGCGCGCCTATGGTAATGTACTGCTGTTGTTCCTTTATTGGAGAGCAGGAGATTATAATCAATACAGTGAAAATTAGTAATAGTAATCTTTTCATCTAAGTTTTATTGTATTATTTTTTAACATTTTGTACAATCAGTAAAAGAAGAAGCAAAAGTATTTTTATGGTCAAAGTATGGATTTCTTGGTAAACCCTGTAACTCAGGAAGTTGTCGGCGCTCACGGTGAACATGAAGAACACATGATTTTGTAAATGGTGTCAGTCACCATTTTTTTGATTCGTTTAAATTTTTAACCACGGAGTACATTCATCCAGCACCTAAAACTTAGGTGCTGGACAAGCCTTCACGGAGAAATAAAAAGTTTTCGTACTACGCCTCTGAGTCTCTGCGCCTCTGCGAGATGAAAATTTTTTAATTCCTCCCTCCGCGTTTAATCCGCGTTAATCTGCGGACATTCTCCCAAAAAAAAAGGGAGCGCCTTTCGGCACTCTCCATGGTTTACGACTTACTTCTTGAAATTTGCTCTTTTTCATGTTATATATAATCTATGACTATTACGCAAACTGTAGAAATTCCGGCAGATCGCCGTATTACCGTTCCTCGTGAAGTACCAACGGGAAGAACCATTAT